>CALDKL010000498.1 GCA_937898895.1 uncultured Verrucomicrobiae bacterium
CCTCTCGTTGAGAAAACTCGTTTCTCCGGTGACAACGTCCACGATCCGGCGATCCTCGCGAAAGAGGTGGTCAAAGAACTCGACGACTTCGCGCTTCATGTCGGCACGAAGCTCGGGTGTCATCTCTGGATATTTCATCGTGTCGACACCGTCGTGTTCCTCAAAGGAGGCGAACTTCAGCCACTGCCCGGCGAATTCCTCAGCAAGGGCTCCGGCACGCGGATCTTTCAGCATCCGTTTCGTTTGCTCCGCCAACACTTCGGGTTTGCCGAGACTGCCGTCCTCGGCCACCCCGCGCAATTCCCCATCCGGAAGGGACGACCACAGAAAATAACTGAGCCGCGAGGCAATCTCCCAGGTGGAAAGGGGCAGGTCACCATCGGTTCGCTGCGCGTTTGTCAGAGTGGTGGGCAGGGTTTCAGCCTTGAAGAGAAAATGCGGCGAGACGAGGACTCGCACCAACCCCTCCCGCACCGACGCCTCGCGGTCGAGCCCCTCCTTGAGACGGTCTTGATAAAAGGAGGAGAGCCTCTTTTTCTCCTGCTCGAGGAGCGGACGACGCCAAGCCCTCGCGGCAAACTGGTGAAGGTGCCAGATCATCGCTCCATCGAACTCGGTCTTCTGCTGGTCGTTGAGCGACTTGGGCGCGACGAGGCGCCAATCCTTCTTCATCGCCGCGAGAGCGGCCCTGTCACGTTCCCCGAGTATCCTGCCAAGTTGATCGTCGCTGTAGGAATAGACGGTGTAGCCCGGCGATCTGCGATAGAGATTCCGTGCCACTTCCTCGAGACGCCGCTCGAACATGTCAGGGAAGGCGACCCGCATGACATGGAATTCCCCCATGGTGCGACGCGCTGCCTCGGTTTGGATCTTCCAAATCGTGAGAACTCCGGGAATGATCTTTGTCACGTCGCGCGGCGTTCCAGTCGTCATGGTCCACTGGATCGTCGCTTGGTCGACCGCGGGATTCCGGTAATCGAGCTTCGTCTCGGCGCGCACGGAAACGGCATCGGGAGGCAGGGGCAACGAGATCACCCTCGGCGCGGCTACGGCGAGCACCTGTGGCTCGACTCTGCCATCAGGCAGGGGATGTTTGCCAAAGAGAGCGCGGGTGGATTCGAGGGAAGCGAGGCGCTTGCCCCTCTCGTCGGAATGCACGAGCGCGGGACTCGCGGCGACCTGCTTGCCGAGTGCGTCGATCTCCTTACCGAGCCAGTCGAAATAGTTCACCCCGCCTTTGGCAAATTTCACCTCGATGTTTGTGACGAGAGCGATGTCCCCCGCGTTGCCATCGCCGAGGTCGCCGAAGCAGAGCGCCACCTGCCGACTGCCCTTCACTCCGGTTTCCATCGGATAGGAGCGGATTCCGTCGGCATCCTGCTGACGGCGCTGCACGCCGCTGCCTGGCTTTTTCGGATTGTTCCACGAGAGCAAATCCGCCTCGATCTGCGCGATGCGAGAGACCACGGCCCCGGGCACTTCCTTCGGCTCGTTCACGTCAGGGCCTGGCAGCTCGCGCCAGGGCACACGGACGAGGTCGAGAAAACGCGATTTCGGCTCGCTCTTGGTGACGAGATTCCACCAATTCTCAAGAAAAGGCAGTTTCAATCCGTCGTCCTTTGCGAGAATCGCGAGCGGAGTCTGGAAGTATCGGTGTTTCCAGCAAGCGAGGAGGTAATCGCCCTCGCGCATGTCCTCAAAATCGGCCGGAAGATGAGGAGCGGCCTTCTGCTGGTACCAAACATAGAGCCCCTGCTCGGCATGGGCCTTGATCTGCTCAAATCCGCGCAGGCCGATGCGATGGTCGTGGAAAACGATCCCCGTTCCCGGCATCACCGTGGCGTGATCGGCGAGCTGACGAGCCGCGTTGAAATACTTGTCGAGTGCTGCCGGACTGAGGAACAGCACGTAGCCCGTATTCGAGAATCCTTCCCCTCCTCCGCCATCGGTCTGGAATTCCCTCGCCAATCCGTAGTCGTGGCCGGTGAGGTCACGGATCGAGCGATCATATTCTCCATTGGTGAGTCGGCGCATCGTCACCGGTCCCGGATCACCTGAATTCGTCTGCGCTAGGGCATCGAGCGCCCCCGAGACCCAAAGCGTGACGTTCGACTCCTCGGTTTCCGAGAGTGGTTTCGCTTTGGGCGGCGGCATTTCTCCACTCTCAATCGAGTCGAGGACGCGATGCCAGAGATCGAATTGTTCGTCCAGCTTAGGATCGGTCGCGAGGGCCTTCAAATCGACCTCACCCTTGGTTTTTTCTCCCCCGTGGCAAGAGTAGCATTTCGCGGCAAGGACGGGCTCGACCCCTTTCCAGTCGGACGAGGCCGAGACGCCCCCCACCCAGGAGAGGGCGAGAAAAGCGACAACGGACGAGGTGGCGCGAGGATTCGAAATCAGGAACATCGCAGACGTAGGAGAAGAAAGAATCATGCCTCTGTCGGTTTCAAAATCGGGGGAAAAGGGAACTTTTCCAAATGCGCATCCCGGCGTGATGGCGTGCTTGCGAGTGCTGAACCTCCCATTTCGGAATGCGTTCGGCAAACATAGCTTTCGGGCACCTCCGAAGACATCCTTCCGGCTACCGGGAGAGGAGTCGCCGCAGATGGAGGCACGAGGGAGAGCACGAGCGACAGCACTGGAGAATGCGGCCCTTGCGAGTATCCTCCCGAATCGACCTGCGGCTGTACACACCCGATTTTACCGTCCTCGACGAGAACGAGGACTGGCTCGTCGTCGACAAACCGCCCCATCTCATGGTTCACCCAAGTGTGCCGGGCAATCCCCCCACCCTGCTCGACGGTCTCGTGGCACTCTGCGCCTATGAAATTGCCTGCGGAGCGAGGATTTCCCTCGTCAATCGGCTCGACCGGGAAACCAGCGGAATCGTGCTCATTGCAAAGCACCGCGACGCCGCCAGAACGCTCGGCATGGCAATGGAGCGCAGGGAGTTTCGCAAATCCTATCTCGCCGTGGTGTGGGGCTGGCCGGAGGAGGAGGAATTCTTCGTCGATGGCCCCCTCTTGCGAAAAGGGGAGGTGACCGCATCGCCAATCTGGGTGAAACAGATCGTGCATCCACAGGGGAAGCAAGCACAAACACGTTTCGAAGTGGTGAGGCGATTCGAACGGCCCACGACCAACGGGTCACGTTTCACGCTGCTGCGCTGTTTTCCACTCACCGGGAGGATGCACCAGATCCGCGTCCACGCCGCTCATGTGGGCCATCCTATCGTGGGAGACAAACTCTACGGGCCGGACGAACGCGCCTATCTCACCTTTATTGAGACGGGCTGGACAGACGAACTCGAGCGGCTTCTCCTTCTCGATCGTCAGGCCCTGCACGCGGCAAGCCTGGGATGGCAGGACAAGGAATGGGCTGCCCCAATGCCTGCGGATCTGGCGGCTTTTTGTGGTGAAATCGAATCGGAATCCGGGAGAAATTTATCGGGTGCAAAGCGCCGAGGGCTAGTCTAGATTCCCACCCCTCCGGCCCGGCGACCTTCTCCCGGCCCACCACCGAACATGAATATCTCCGTCGAACGCCTTCCCGAGTGCAAAGCCCGTCTCTCCGCCGAAATTCCGGCCGATACGGTCAAAAAGACCCGTCGGGAGATCGTTTCCGCCTACGCGACCCAGGCGAAAGTGCCCGGTTTCCGTCCCGGAAAAATCCCGACCGCCGTAATCGAGAAGCGCTTTGCCGACTCGATTGAGGGGGAATTGAAGGACCGCCTGGCCCGTTCCGCCTACGCAGAGGCGAGCACAAAACAATCGCTGGCCATCCTCGGCATCGCGCAGGTTGAGCGCGAACAATTTGAGGCCGACGGATCCTACCTCCTCGCCGTCGAGGTGGTGACCGAGCCTGAGGTGGATCTCCCCGAATACAAAGGGATCCCGGTCGAAATCACCAGACTGGAGGTGAACGAAGAGATGGTTTCGAACCACCTCGAAAGCACCCGCAAAAAACACGCCCTTCCCGTGGACGTGGAGCGCGCTGCCGGGCCGGGCGACATCGTCACGATCCGCTATTCCGCCACGCTCGATGGAAAACCTCTCGCCGACCAGATCGAAGCGAATGCGGCCCTCATCGCCACAGCCGAAGACCACTGGGTCATCCTGCCCGAAGAGGGAGAACTCCCGCAAGAATATATCCCGGGCCTCGCCGCCGCCGCCCTTGGCATGAGCAAGGGCGAGACAAGGCGCTTCGAGGCGACCTTTCCCGAAGGTTTTCCGGTAGTGGAGATCATTGCCGGCAAGACGGTTAGCTACGAAGTTACTGCGTTGCAGGTGAAGGAACTCCAACTCCCCGATCTCGACGACAAGTTCGCCTCCCTCTTCGGGACTGCATCGCTCGAGGAACTCCGAACCCACATCCGCAGCCGATTCGAGGGGCAGTTTGAGCGCTTGCGGACGCAGACGATCGAC
>CALDKL010000499.1 GCA_937898895.1 uncultured Verrucomicrobiae bacterium
AGGCGAATCCATCCGAGCTGTCGCCATACTGGATCGTAGCGATGTCACCATCCATCGAGGTCCAACCCCAGCCGAGACCACCACCGAAATACCCCGTGCAGCGACCGAGAGGGACTTCCTTGAGGTAGTTGACCATCACCGCAGTCGTGTCGAGGTCGAAGTTCGCGGGCAGTTGGAAATTGTGGTAGGTGAGGCTGTCGACCGAATTGCTCAGATAGGTGCCTTCCAATTCAAACCGGCTTCCTCCAAAAAGTCCCGAGTAGCGACCGACACCACCACCCATCGTCCATCCAGCTTCGGATTCCCAGTCCATGTTGATGTTCTGGGGATTGAAGCCGGGGATGGTGTTGGCACTGTTCGGGCAGTGCCCCTGCCATCCGGGATCGGCCACATCAAAGGCACCGGTGTTTTCCCAGGTGGAGCCAAACACATATCCCCCATAACCAAACACGTATCCACTGTAGGAGGATACCGGGATCGGGGCTTTGGGAGCCGGGTTCTTGGAACTCATCCGGAAGCCGGTACCGGCGAACACGGGGGAGGAAACCACCACCATACCGGTAGCGATCACGACGGAGAGGAGTCTGATAGTAAACTTTTCCATACGGTAATGTATTCCAATTTTTATGGAAATGCAAGATGTTAACTATAAAATTATAAATTTTTACTCCATTTGGTGGTTCGGTCCTTTTTGAAAACCGGGCGGAATGCACCTGCGAACTTGGAAAAACCGTGGTTTCTTGGAGTGTTCTTTGAACCTGATGACCGGGAAATCCCAACTCTCCTCTGCCTTCGGCCTGACCCTCGACGACTGGATCGAGTGGGTGGGAAGGCACGGACACAGCTCATTTCGCGCAAAACAGATCGTCGGGTGGCTCTATCAGAAGCGGGTGCATGCCTGGGAGGAGATGTCGAACCTGCCCCAGATCCTGCGCGAGGAGCTGAAGGCTACGTTTTCCCTCGACCGCCTTCCCGTGGTGCGGCTGACGGGTTCGAACGACACGACACGGAAATTCCTCTTCCGCCTCCACGACGGACGTCTTGTCGAGACGGTGAAGATTCCCGCCAACGTCCACTTCGACGGAGGCCAGAGCGATCGGATCACCCTCTGCGTCTCCAGCCAGGTAGGCTGCGCCTACGATTGCAAATTCTGCGCGAGCGGTCTCGCGGGGTTCACCCGGAATCTCGAGGTCGAGGAACTCGTCGGTCAGGTCATGGCGGCCGAGGAGGACTCGGGAGAGTCGGTGCGGAATCTCGTTTTCATGGGCATGGGCGAACCGCTCGCCAATCTCCCCCGGCTCACCAAGGCCATCACCATTCTCAACGCCCCCTGGGGCCTGAATATCGGGGCGCGCCACATGACGGTCTCCACCAGTGGCCTCGCTCCGCAGATCGAGAAGCTCGCCGAACTCCCCATCCAGATCCGCCTCGCCATTTCCCTGCACGGAGCCAGTGACGAAGTGCGCGATCAGATCATGCCGGTGAACCGGAAGTATCCCATCGCCAGGCTCTTCGAAGCACTCGAGGTCTGGCGGGAGAAGAAAAAGCAGAAGATCACCTTCGAGTACATTCTCATCGAGGGCGTCAACGATTCTCCGGAGCAGGCGGACCTGCTCGCGAAGCGCACCCGGGGACTCGATGCCAAGGTCAATCTGATTCCTTACAATACCGTCGAAGGGCTGCCGTGGAGGCGTCCCTCCGAAACTCGGCAGGAATCCTTTCTTCAGATTCTCACCCGTGCCGGAGTCGTCGCCACCCTGCGTCGGGAAAAAGGGCACGACATCGCCGCAGCCTGCGGCCAGTTGCGTTTGCAGCAGGAGACCGCCGAGGGGATCGTGGCGGTGAACCGATGACGAACGATGTGACTCACTTCGGTTTACTTGTTACCGAACAAGGAAACAGTTTCCGTCCCCGCGAGGAATGGTATCCTGCGTCCACGCTGCCCGCTCCTTTTTTCGACGATGACTCTGATCGTCTTTCTTGAATTCACCGCCGTGGTCGTCTCCGCGATCTACGGAGTCCTTCTCGCCTCCCGCAAGGGCATGGACGTGATGGGCGTCTTCACCGTCGCCTTCGCGGTGTCCTTCGGTGGCGGCACGCTGCGCGATCTCTTTCTCGATCGGTATCCGCTCTTCTGGATCCGGAATTCGCATTACCCCGTGATCGTCTTCATCATCGCCCTGCTCTCCGGGCTCATCGTCCGGCACATCGGGCGCATCCGACCACTCCTGCCTCTGCCCGACGCTCTCGGCATGGCTCTGTTCACGCTCACCGGCACCACCTACGCCGTCGCGGCCGGCACCAGTCCTTTTGTCGCGGTGATGCTCGGCGTGATCACCGGCACCTTCGGCGGAGTCCTCGGCGATCTGCTCTGCAACGAGATTCCATCGCTCTTCGTACCCAGTCCGCTCAATGCCACCTGCGGTTTTGTTGGTGCCTGGGTCTACCTCGGACTGCTCCGCATCACCGTGCCGGAACGTTATGCCCTCGCGATCGGCATTTTGGTCATTGTCGCCTTTCGCCTGGCCGCGATCCGGTGGAATTGGGTCTTGCCCGCCGTCCGCGAGGCGGGAGGAAAGAATCGGATCTGAGATCCGGCTCCGACCCCGAACTCCCCCGACTCCCGGCGCATCCTCGACATCGGCAGGGAAGTGCGATCTCAGGTCAACTCCGCCCGAGCCCTGAGGAATGCCGCCTTCAGCCCCTCGTAATCCATCACCACGGGGAACTGCGGAAATTCGTCGATCACGTTCTGCGGCGGGCAGAAAAGGATGCCACGATCCGCCTCGGCGAGCATGTTGGTGTCATTGTAAGAGTCTCCCGCAGCGATCACGTCGAATCTCAACTCGTGGAACCGTTTCACGGCCTCGCGTTTCTGGTCGGGCAACCGCAGGTGGTAGGCCTCGATGCGTCCGTCGGCGGCGATCCCGAGACGATGGCACAAGAGCGTGGGCCAACCGAGCTGGCGCATCAGGGGCTTCGCGAATTCGTAAAAGGTGTCCGAGAGAATCACGACCTGGAACTCGGATCGAAGCCAATCGAGGAAATCGAGCGCTCCCTCAAGGGGCCCGAGACCCGCGATGACTTCCTGAAGATCGCCGATCTTCAATCCGTGCTCGCTGAGAATACGAAGCCGCTGGGACATGAGAACATCATAATCCGGGATGTCCCGCGTCGTAGCGAGAAGGGCGTCGATCCCGGTTTTGCGGGCGACGTTGATCCAGATTTCGGGTACGAGGACTCCTTCGAGGTCGAGGCAGGCGATTTGCACGGTGATGGCAGGATGGTGGAAGGGCATGTTTCGACCGCTTCGGCGGAGATTTCAATCGGATTTGAAGATCCCGAGTCAATCGGGATCAGGACCCGAGGAACAATCGCTCGTCGACCATGCGGTTGAGGGCGCGGCGCGTCTCCGTAAAACATTCCGCAAGTCGTCCGTAGATCTCGCGTACCGCATATTCCGTCGCGAGAGGATGACACCCCGCAGTGCGAAAGGACTGGCGGGCGACACGTTCGTAGTAATCGAGTCCGGGCGCTCCGCGCCGCTCGGAACGACGTTCGAGAAAGCGGGGAAACAATCCCGTGAGGACGAGAAAACGATTTCCACACTGCACTTCGAGAAAAAAGCGCTCACTGGGACTGGCGTCGGCGAGCTTTTCGATGATGTCGAGATGATAGGTGAACTCCGCATCAGGCATCCGCGTGGACGCACCACACCCAACCCGCCCCCCGGCGTGATCGGCGAGGGTCGCGGCGACGTAATCGGCGATCTCCAGATCGTCGATGCCGACGTCTTTCAGACTGCGGCGCACCAACACATAGAAGTAGAGTTCGGGCGAAACCGCGAGTGGCATCGGCAACTCCAGAATCGCGCGAAAGAGCCGGTCATTCTCCAGGATCATGGAAAGGGCCGTCGGCTCGCTGAAGAGGGAAGTGAGAAAGCCCTGTTCCTCGGGACTGCCCGCGAGGGTGGCGGAAATGAAATCGAAATCCCGCGGCTGCAGCCGTGCGCGGCAACTGGTGGGAACGTGATTCATGAGACGACGAGGATTCCGGAGGTCTGCCTCCTCGGGGGGGCAAGCTGCGCATACACCATCGGTCCGCGATCCGGTTTCATGGTCAGGTTCACGCCATGCGTTGATACAGCAGGAGCAGGGAGGCGATGGCCAGGCCGACCCCAATCCATTCCCTCGCATTCAAATGCTCCCCGAAGAAGGCCGCTCCGACGAGACAGAGAGTGAGGACTACGACGAGACTGTAAATCACTCCGATGTAGGCGAGTTTCAGATGGGGCATCACCAGTACCCACCCAAAGGTGCTCGCCGTCGTGATGAGCATCGCGATATAGAAATTGCGGTTGAGAAACGGCGAGGCGTTCGAACTCGCGTGCTTCAGGAAATAATCACTCACGACGACGGCGAGGGCGAGCAGGACGGTGACCAGGACCGAGATCGTCGAAGATTTCATACGAACTGATATTCAACCAATCCAAACGTACTGTTCTTCGCGAAAAACATCCAGTGGAATTCCTTCCCTTTCGCAAACAGCTTCCTCTTCCGGGTGGTGGCTCGCCTTGACGCTCCTCCGTCACGGGCTAGTGTGGCGTTCGCCAAATTCGTGAGGAATCTTTTTCGACTTTAAGGCGGGAGGAGGGAGTTGAGTGATCTCAGCGACCGACGAGTCACGCGGAAGCGTGGAAAAGAGGCCCACGAGTTCAAAAAACAACCCGAGCGAAGTGTGCTGACTTCACGAATGTGAAAAAGCATTTTGTGCAGGAATTTGGCGAACTCCACACTAGAGTCGCCTTTCGCCCCCGTTCTCTCCCAATCCATCCCCTGACAGACCCATGAAATTCGGAATCATCGGAGCCGGCATGATCGCCAACTTCCACGCCAAGGCAATCCACGCAATGGAGGGCGGAGAGCTGCATTCCTTTTTCGGTCGCCGCGCGGATGCCGTCGAGTCGCTCGTCGCCGAGCACGGAGGCCGGGGCTACACTGACCTCGATGCGTTTCTCTCTGATCCCGAACTCGAGATCGTCACCATCGCCACCCCGAGCGGGGCGCACCTCGAACCCGCTCTCGCCGCGGCCAGGGCGGGCAAACACGTCATCTGCGAAAAACCCCTCGAGATCACTCCGGAGCGCATCGATCAAATGATCGCCGCCTGCGATGATGCCGGGGTGACCCTGTCCGGCATCTTCAACCGACGCTTCAACCCCGCGATGGAGCAATTCCGGAAAGCGATCGAAGAGGGTCGCTTCGGGAGGTTGACCCTGTGTGATGCCTACGTGAAATGGTGGCGCACTCAGGCCTACTACGACTCCGGAGCCTGGCGCGGCACCTGGGCACTCGACGGCGGAGGGGCGCTCATGAACCAGTCCATTCACCTCGTCGATCAGCTGCTCTACCTCGCGGGTGACGTCGTCTCTGTCTCCGCCACGACGGCCTGCCTCGCCCATACCGGGATCGAGGTCGAGGACACCGCCGTTGCCATCCTCGAATTCAAGAGCGGTGCCCGAGGCGTCATCCAGGGCTCGACCGCATGCTGGTCATCGACCGGCCATCCTGCCGAGATTCAGATCTGCGGGGACAAAGGCTCTGCTTTCCTTGCAGATGAAAAATTCCGCGTCTGGGATTTCGCCGAGCCGACACCGCAGGACGAGATCGTTCGCGCCGAGCTGATGCAGGGCGGCGTTGGAAAGGGTCTCGGGGCCAACGACCCGAAAGCGATCCATTTCGAGAGCCACATGCGCAATTTCGAAGACGTCGTCCGAGCCATCCGCCAGGGCCGCTCTCCCAGTGTCGATGGGCGGGAGGCTCGCCGCGCAGTCGCCCTCATCTGTGCGATCTACGAGAGTGCCCGCAACCATGGCGCGAAAGTGACGCTCTGATCCCCGGCCATGTCGCAACTGCTCCTCGCCACCGAAGGCGGCCAGGTCGTCGCCTTCGACACGGCGACGCAGGAGCACCGTTGTGTCTTTCACAGTTCCGATGACGAGGCCATGATGGGGATCGAGATCGTCGGCCCCCATCTCTATGTCGCCAGTCTCAGCCGCCTGTACAAACTGAGGCTCGACGATGCTTCCCGTGTCGCCCAAACCCGTCTCTACGATCCCACGCCTGACTTCCACCAGATGTCCTTCGTCGATGGGTTTCTCTACCTCACCGCGACGAAGACAAACGAAGTCTGGCTCTTCGACGAGTCGCTCCGACTCTCCCGCGTCCACCGGATCGACCCGCCCGACCCTCGGCGGAAAATCGAATACAAGAAGAACTACAATCACCTCAATCACATCGTCCGCGAGGGGGATCGTTTCTACCTTTCCCTGAACTGGTTCACCACCACCCAGTATGCGAACAGTGGCGTCCTCGTCACCGATCTCGACCTGGAGGAGATCGAACGTTTCGAGTTCGGATGGGAGATCCACGACTTTCAGTTTCTCGACGGAAAACGCATCGCGATCTGCGCGACCTCGAGCAAGGGCAAGAGGGTCCGGCACCCCTACCGATCCGGCCTCATGGTAGAGGGCGAACTCGTCTTCGAACACGATGCCGAAGAAGCCTTCTGCAAGGGCATCGCCCATGACGAAGACCACATCTATCTCTGTGGCGGCCGCAAGATGGAGCGCCGTCACCGGAAAAATTCCAGCTCCATCGTTTATGTCCTGCGGCGCGATAATTATTCGCTTGTCGGAACCTTTGAAAGCACCGACATCAAAGCGATCAAAGGTGCCACCCGCCTTCCCGATCCTGTCCGATGAAACGTGTCCTCGTCACCGGTGCTGCCGGCTTCATTGCCTCGCGTGTCTCGAGCCTTCTCCTCGACCGGGGCATCGAAGTCATCGGCCTCGACAACCTCAACGACGCCTACGATGTGCGCATGAAACATCACCGCCTCGCCGCCCTCGAGGGACGCGAAGGCTTTTCCTTTGTCCGGGCGGAGATCGAGAATCTCGGTGATCTCGAGCCGATCTTCGCGGCAAATCAGTTTGATGCCGTCTTCAATCTCGCTGCCCGCGCCGGTGTGCGCTACAGCATCGAGGATCCCCACGTCTACCTCCGATCCAACGCCCAGGGAGCACTGAACCTGATGGAGATGATGCACCGCCACGACTGCGGCAAGCTCGTCCTCGCCTCGACCTCCTCGCTCTACGCCGGACAGCCGATGCCTTTCCGAGAGGATCTGCCCGTGGAGAAACCGCTCTCGCCCTACGCGGCCTCGAAGAAAGCTGCCGAAGTCCTTTCCTACACCTACCATCACCTCTACGGTTTCGACGTCTCCATTCTGCGGTATTTTACGGTCTATGGACCGGCCGGACGCCCCGACATGGCCCCCTTTCGCTTCATCCGATGGATTCACGAAGGCACACCCATCACCGTCTTCGGAGATGGCAGCCAGACGCGCGATTTCACCTACGTGGACGATATTGCCCTCGGCACCGTCCTCGCGGGGAAGCCGATGGGAGACGGGGGGAAGGCTGGGCATGAGGTCATCAATCTCGGAGGTGGAAAGACGCCCATCTCTCTCCTCGACTTCATCCGCAAGATCGAAGACCGCCTCGGCAGGAAGGCGGAAATCGTCTGGCAGCCGATGAGCGCCTCCGAGATGCAGGACACTTCCGCCGACATCACGAAGGCCAGGGACCTGCTCGGATGGACCCCCCAAATCGATCTCGACGCCGGGCTCGATACAACGGTCTCGTGGTATCTCGAGAATCTCGCCTGGGCGAAAGAGGTCGTCCTGTGATCCGCCCGCCGTCTTCATACCCCTTGTTGCTTTTCCCTATCCCCTGACATGACGCCTTCGTTTCTCGAGAAAGAACTGCGAGCCGAACTCGCCAAACGCATCCTCGTCCTCGACGGGGCGATGGGCACGACGATCCGGGAGTACAAACTCACCGAGGCCCAGGCGCGAGGCGAACGCTTCGCTTCCAATGCGAAAGACCTTCTCAACAACGGCGACATCCTCTCCGTCACGCGGCCCGACGTGATCGGCGACATCCACAAACGTTTCCTCGAAGCCGGTTCGGACATCATCGAGACCAACACCTTCTCCGCCACGACCCTCGCCCAGAGCGAGTTTTTTGTCGAAGACCCGCGCGAGACCGGCAAGGGCCGCAAGGACCCCGAGTTCTTTGCCCGCGAAGTCTGCGAGAATGCCTTTCTCAAAGACCTCGCCTGGAAGATCAACTACGAGTCCGCCAGACTCGCGCGCGAGTGGTGCGACCGCATCGGCAACGAAACGGGACGGAAACGGTACGTCGCCGGAGCCATCGGTCCCATGACCGTCTCCCTGACAAACTCACCCGACGCCGAGGACCCCGGCTTTCGTGTCGTCACCTTCGACCAGGTGCGCGATGCCTACAAACACCAGGTCCGCGCCCTCATCGCCGGCGGCACGGACATCATGATGGTCGAGACCATCTTCGACTCGCTCAACGCCAAGGCCGCCCTTGTCGCCCTGCGCGAGGTTTACGACGAGGACGGCGTCGAATTCCCCATCATCGTCTCCGCCGCCGTTGGTCGCGGCGGCGAAACGATGATCTCGGCGCAGAAGACCGAGGCCCTCTGGAATGCCGTGGCCAACGCCAAACCTCTCGCCGTCGGCCTGAACTGCTCGCTTGGCCCCGACCTGATGGAGCCCCATCTCGCCGAGCTTTCCCGCGTCTGCGGCACCCACGTATCGGTCTATCCAAATGCCGGCCTGCCCAATCCCCTCGCCCCGACCGGCTTCGACCTGCTCCCCGCCGACATGGAGCGCGAAATCGAGCGCTTTGCCGCAGCCGGGCTCGTGAATCTCATCGGAGGTTGCTGCGGCAACACGCCCGAGCACGTCGCCGCCATCGCAAAAGTTGCCGAGCGTCAGCCGCCTCGCGTCCTGCCCGAGCCGCCGCCCGCGATGCGCCTGAGCGGTTCCGAGGCTTTCAACCAGACCGCCGAAAAGGGTTTCCTCATGATCGGCGAGCGTACCAACGTGGCCGGTTCGCCGAAGTTCGCCACCCTCGTCAAAAAGGGCAATCTCGAGGAGGCCGTCGCCATCGCGCGCCAGCAGGTGAACAACGGTGCCCCTGTCATCGATGTCTGCATGGACGAAGGCATGATCGACGGCGTCGCCATGATGCCCCGTTTCCTCAACCTGCTCGCCTCGGAGCCGGATGTCGCCGCCGTGCCCATCATGGTCGATTCCTCGAAATGGACCGTGATCGAGGCCGGTCTGAAATGCCTCCAGGGCAAGGGCATCGTCAATTCCATCTCGCTGAAGGAAGGCGAAGACAAATTCAGGGAGCAGGCCCGCGCCGTCATGAAATACGGGGCCGCCGTCGTGGTCATGGCGTTCGACGAACAGGGCCAGGCCGCCACCTACGAGGACAAAATCCGCATCTGCGAGCGCGCCTACCGCATCCTCGTCGATGAGGTCGGCTTCAATCCCGAAGACATCATTTTCGACCCGAACATCCTCACCGTCGCCACGGGGATGGACGAGCACAACAACTACGCCGTCGACTTCATCAACGCGACCCGCTGGATCAAGCAGAACCTCCCCGGGGCCAAGGTCAGCGGCGGCGTCTCGAACATCTCCTTCTCCTTCCGCGGCAACAACGTTGTGCGCGAGGCCATGCACTCCGCCTTCCTCTACCACGCCGGACAGGCCGGCATGGACATGGGCATCGTCAACGCCGGCATGCTCGAGGTTTACGACGAGATCGAGCCGAAGCTGAAAGAACTCGTCGA
>CALDKL010000500.1 GCA_937898895.1 uncultured Verrucomicrobiae bacterium
ATTCGGCGGAGCAGGGTCATTGGCCCGGCCTCTGGGGAAAAGTCGAGTCCCTCGCGCACGAGACGCTCCTTGATGAAAGCGTCGATGGGATGCTTCTCGCCGTTTTGCGGCAGCGGTGCCTGCACGGGAGGACGGAACGACCAATGATCGCGCTTGTCCTGAATCACGACGCTCGCCTCCTCGGGAAAATCCGCTCCCTGATCGATCCATGCGCGGAGGATCCCGATCTGAGCCGGCGTGAGCGGATCGCCCTTCTTCGGCATGCGTCCCTCGGGGCGCAGTCCGGCGACAAAGTGGATCAGGGTCGAGGCTGCGCTGTCGCCCTTCACCAGGGCCACGCCGAGTTCGCCTCCCGCAAAGAGCGTTGGTTTGTGATCGAGTCGGAAGGCGGCTTCCTGGTGTTTCGGACCGTGGCATTCGTAGCAGGAAGCGGCAAGGATCGGCTGCACGTCCGTCACGAAGTCGACTTTCTTCGTCGCCGCCGGAGGCAGTTGTGCCAGCTCGGCCTCCGACAACTCGAGCGGCGAGGTGTCGCGGAGGACAAAGCCCTCCGGCCACGGTGCCCCGGCGTCGATCCAGGCGCGGAGTTTGCCGACTTGCTCCGGGGAGAGGGCCAGCGATTCCTTCGGCGGCATTGCTTCGTCGGGATCGAGCCGGGCGACCCGGTGGATGAGATTCGCCTCGGCGCTCTGCCCCTTGACGAAGGGAGGGCCATTTTCGCCACCCTTCCGGAGAAGCTCCTCCGAATCGAGGCGGAATTCGCTCTTTTGCCGACGCGGCCCGTGGCACGAGATACAGGAAGATTCGAGGATGGGACGAATGTCGCGCTGGAAGTCGACTCGATCTGCCGCCTTCGGCAAGTCGACACCGCGTGCCAATACAACCCCGAAGGCTATCGGCAGAGAGAACCAGAACAGGACTCGGTTTCCGGAGATCATGGGGCAGGGATGAAGATCTGCAGGATAGGTTCCCTCGCGAGAGTCCGCCCGTCTTGGATAGGGAGTTGGTCTTTTGGTATGATACGATCATTTCGACAGTCCGCAATCAGGGCGAAACAAGAGTCGAATCGCGAGCGAACAAATCCAGTCGCCGCCGCGACAAGAAAGGGGGTGGCGGGTTTTCGGGATTGAGTCCACCCGGATGGTTCGGGTAAAGGGAGACGATGCCTTCGTGCCCGTTCCTCCTCCTGATCCTCATGTCCCTGACCGTTTCCATTTCACTCGGAGGAGAACGATCCGACGCCTCGCTCGACGCGGCCCTGGATGCGGTGGCTCCGGATCTGCCGAAATTCGCGATGGTATGCCTGGTGAGGAAGGGCGAAGAGGGATCACCCGTCTTCGATTGGATCGACTATCGCGACACGGCCGATCGGAAGGATTTCTGGCCGGCCAGCACGGTGAAACTCTATGCGGCCATCGCGGCGATGGAGCGGGTGTGCGAGGCGGGATTCGATCTCGACGTGACGGCGACCTTTGCACACCGGGGCGCGGATGGGTCATGGGCGCTCGACTCCGCCCGGACCCTGCGGGAAATGACGAGCGAGGTGTTCCGGCGTTCTTCGAATGAGGACTACACCCTGCTCCTGCGACTCGTTGGGATCGACTGGCTGAACACCCGATTTCTCTGCGTAGAGCGCGGGTTCCCCAATTCGGCGCTGATGCGTGGCTATGTGAAAACGCGGCCCTGGGTATACGAGCGCGAGGAGGCTCAGCGGATACGCCTCACTTCGGCCGATGGCAGTCGCTCCGTCGATCTCGAACACGTCTGGAGCGGACGATCATATGCGGAAGAGCGCGGTTGCACCGTCATCGACTCGCGCACCGGAAACGTAACCACCCCGCGCGAACTGCTCGATTGTCTGAGAAGGATCCTCTTTCACGAACATCTCCCCGAGGCAGACCGGTTCCGGCTCAGCGCAGAACAATTGCGATTCCTTCGCGAAGGCGGCGACGGACTGACCGGTTTGGCGACGGCGGCTCCGGAATCGGGTCCGAGCGGATGGACCAAGGCAGCGCACGAGATTTTTCCCAAAGCCAGATATCATCACAAGAGCGGCCTCATCAGCGACTATGCACTCGAGCTGGGTCAGGTCGATGACTCCGCGAACGGAGGACCACGTTATCTCTTCATCGCCGTGATCGGAGCAGGCTCCGCGACGAAACCGGTCGATGGTGAGACCCTCGTCGGTCAGATGTCGCTGGAGATCGCGAAATGGGTGCGGAGTGCCGCGAAGTGAGCGAGTTGCGCCACCGAAAAATGACACCAAAGCCGTTTTCTGATCGGTGGCAGTGATGGGACCCATCTTTTCCATTTTCATGGACCGGCCATTGTGCTACGATCCAGCAATGAGGGGGCAGGCCTAGAATCACGACACCCTGACAAAAATCAAATCCCTTCGCCGCAGAGCGGCTTAGTTCAACCATGCGATGAGCCGAATCCGCCTTCTCCTGGTGTTCCTCATTGCGATTCCGGCCTTTGCTGCCGAGCGCCTCCCCAATCTCGTCTTCATCCTCACCGACAATCAGGGCGCGTGGACCCTGGGCTGCTACGGAAATCCTGACATTCATACACCGAACATCGACCGACTCGCTTCCGAGGGGATGCGGTTCACCAGGGCGTTGAGCAGCAATCCGGTCTGCTCTCCGACCCGGGCGACCTACCTGACAGGGTTGATTCCTTCACAACACGGGGTTCATTCCTTTCTCGATCCGAAATTCATGGTAGGTCCCGAGGCCTATTACACGCTCGAGGAGTTCGAGACCCTGCCCGAGATCCTCCATGAAGAAGGATACACCTGCGGCCTCGTCGGAAAATGGCATCTCGGCGCGAACCTCACTCCGCAGGACGGCTTTTCGACCTGGGTAACGATGGAGCGCGGCAGCACGCACGATTTTTATTCCGATCCCATCATTGAAAACGGAAAAATCCAACCGACTCCGAAATACCTGACCGAACTCTGGACGGAGCGGGGCAAACGTTTTCTCGAGGAGCAGAAGGGGAGCGACAAACCCTTTTTCCTCTATCTCGCCTACAACGGTCCCTACAATCTCGGGCCAATGCTCCTCGAGTCGGCCAGAAACCCTCACTCCGCCACCTACGCAGATCAGTTTCTGCCCTCCTTCCCGCGCGATGCGATGCATCCCTGGCAGGACGCCAACAAACCCTATCACAACAACCTCACGAGCATCCGTCGCGTCGCTGCCGAGACGAGTGCCGTCGACGACGGAGTCGGGATGATCCTCGCGGCCCTCAAGGAGAATGGTTTTGAGGAGAACACCCTCGTCGTCTACGCCTCCGACCAGGGTTGGATGGGAGGACAAAACGGAATTTTCGGGATGGGCGACCACACCCGGCCGATCGGGGCCCACGATTTGATGATGCAGGTGCCGCTCATCTTCCGGCAACCGGGCACGGTGTCCGCGGGAACGAGCGACCTCCTCGTGAGCAACTACGACTTTCTCCCCAGCATCCTCGATCAACTCGGTCTCGCCCACCGCATTCCGGCGGACGCGAACCTGCCGGGCCACAGTTACGCGCCGGTCCTGCAGGGAAAGGAGATCGGGTGGACCAACGAGATGATCTACGAGATGGAGGGCTGCCGCTGTTATCGCGATGATCGCTGGAAAATCGTCCTACGCCGCTTTCCCTCCGGCCCTTCGGAACTCTACGATCTGCAGAGCGATCCGCGCGAGCGGTTCAATCTCTTTGGCCAGCCCGATCTCGCGGAAACGCAGAGCGAACTGATCGCGAAGCTCGAAGCGAAGTTCGCGAAATACGCCGATCCGCAATACGATCTGTGGAGAAACGGTCGATCAAAGGCAAAACTCCACACTCCGCGCGAGTGATCCGGTTCAGGGACGTCCGGACCCGTCCCGATACGGGGTCGATTCGACGACCTCGGCTTCGACATTGATGACATTCGAAGGGGTTCCCCGGGAGGCTCCGGAGCGAAACGACGCCGCTTCGGCCACGTTCACGACGCGGAAGCGGCGGCGCAGGGAATCTTCGAGACGGGAGCGCACCAGGGTCCGCACGAGCGGGATCAGAAGCAGAAAACCTATCGTGTCGGTAAAGAAGCCGGGGGTGAGGAGAAGAGCCCCCGCAACGAGAATGAGGAGGCCGTCGATGACCGCCTCGTGCGGAAGTCGTCCCTCGGCGATGGATTGCTGGTATTTGGAAATCGCCCGGAGCCCCTGCGAGCGGGCGAGTGCCGCGCCGAGAATCCCGGTGAGGAAAATGATTGCGAAGGTGGGAAGGATGCCGATCTCTCGCCCGATCACGAGAAAGAGAAACAACTCGATGAGCGGGACGATGAGGAAGAGCAGAAAGAGCCTGGCAAACATGGGCGGTCGAGAAGTTGGAGTGCGCAGAGGGGCATTTCGTTCAACCAGACCCGTTGCTTTCGCTCTCAGGCCGTTTCCTCGGGGACATTACGGCAGTGTTTGAGCCGATAGCCGCCATCGACGGGCAGGATCGTGCCGGTGACATAGTCGGAGTCGGAGGAACACAGGTAGACGGCCGCTTTCCCGATGTCCTCTCCTGTCCCGAGGCGTCCCCAGGGAAGTTTGCGGGCTTCGGCGGCAATCGTCTCGTCGTTGTAGTGCTCGCGTTCGCCGGGAGTGTCGATCCAGCCGGGCTCGATTGCGTTGACGTTGATGTGGTGTTCGAACAATTCCACCGCCATGGTCTGCATCATCGTGTTGAGAGCCGCCTTGGCCGCGCTGTAGGCAACACAGCGGGCGTTGGGAACACGGGCGAGGACGCTGGATATGAAGACCACTTTGCCCGGCTTCTTCCGTTCGACAAAGTGGCGGCAGACGAGCTGGCTCATGTGGAATCCCCCAAGGAGGGCGGATCGGAGGATGCCTTCAAAGACGGCTCCTTCGTATTCGAGAAAGCTGGCGCGGCGGTTGTAAGCAGGCACACTGACGAGGGCATCGACCCCGCCGAATTCGGCGAGAGCGGCGTCCCGGACCGTCTCGCATCCCTCGCGGGTGAAGGCGTCCGCCTCGACCGCAAGGCAGCGAACCCCAAGCGAGCGAATCGTCTCGGCGGCTCCGGCAAGTTCCGCGCTGCCGGGGCGGTCGGACAGCACGATAGAGGCGCCCTCCTTTGCGAGTTCGATGGCGCAGCCGAGTCCGATACCGCGGGCTCCTCCGGTGACAATGGCGATCTGGTCCTTCAGTTTCATGGAGGGCGAGTGTAGCCCAGGGCCGGAGAGATTTCCCGCGATTTTCGCAGCCGAATCATGCCTTGACCGTCCCCGAGCGACCGGGCAAGGTGCCCGTGTGAATGAGAGAAACCTGATCCGCCTGCGCGATGCCATCCGCGACGTGCCCGATTTCCCGAAGCCCGGCGTCCTTTTCAAAGATATCACGCCCATCCTCGCGAGCGGCGAACTCTTCCGTCTTGCCATCGACGAGTTTGTCTCCGCTGTGGGAGGAGAAAGCCCCGACAAGATCATCGGGATCGATGCCCGCGGATTCATTTTCGGAGCGGCCCTGGCTGACCGGATCGGAGCGGGTTTCGTGCCGGTGCGCAAAAAGGGAAAGCTGCCCTGGGAGACGCACGGTGCATCCTATTCACTCGAATACGGAGAAGCCCATGTGGAGATTCACCGCGACGCGATTCGGAAAGGGGAAAAGGTCGTCCTCATCGATGATCTTCTCGCCACCGGCGGCACCGCCGGAGCGGCGCTTCAGCTCATTCGAGAACTCGGCGGCGAAGTGCTCTGCCTCACGTTTCTCATCGAGCTGGCCTTTCTCGCGGGGCGCGCTCGCCTGGATCCCGCTGTGCGCACCGTGGCATTGCTGACTTTTTGATCGGGAGAAATCGGGAGACCACCGATGACCTACGAAAGCGACATTCTGCGCGACTGGTATTTGCTGTTTCACTACGGATCGCCCGAGGAGATCCTGCAGGATGCCGCCTTTGCCGTCTCGGATCTGCCGCCGGGCAGTCTCGAGTTTCCGGTTCAGTCGGTGGAGATTGCCGGAATCCGAAAGGAGATCGGGCGGGCGCTCGATGTGGGATGCGCGGTGGGACGCTCGGCCTTCGAGATGTCGAGACTTGCCGGCGAGGTCGTCGGACTTGATTTTTCCCGGAGTTTCATCGATGCGGCCGAGAGCCTGCGTCGGGGAGATGCGCTGGCCTACCACCGCTATCGCGAAAGTCACCTTCCTGAACCCCTCGTGGCACGTCTGCCGCCGGGAGCCCGACCTGAGCGGGTGAGGTTTGCGACGGGCGATGCGATGAACCTGGATTTGCTCCTCGGGGCCTTTGATCTCGTTCACGCGGCCAACCTGCTCTGTCGTTTGTCCGATCCGATCCGTTTCCTGGATCGTCTCCCGGCTCTAGTAAAACCGGGCGGAATCCTCGTGCTCGCCACCCCGGCGACGTGGATGGAGATCCACACGCCACGGGAAAACCAGCCTCCGGGGGATACGCTGGATTATCTGAAGGCACGCCTCGAAGATTCCTTCGAGCTTCGCAGTGTCACCGAATTGCCCTTTTTCCTCCGCGAGCATCGTCGCAAGTTCCAGCTCAGCACCTCGCAGACGAGCGTCTGGCGCAAGCGTTAGCGCGGATCTGTTTTGCGACGGGTGGATTGCGAGGACCATTCTGACGATCCTCTTTCTTCTCATGGCGGGCCTCATTTTCGGGCATGCCCACTACAGCATCGATATGTTTTCAGGAGTGTTTTTCAGCTACGCCATCGTGAAGTATGCCGAGAAACACCTGCTCGCCCGGCTCGTTCCGGGAAGCGGGCGCGCCTGAGGGCCGCAGTCTTCAGCGCTCCTCGCGCACTTCCTTCCAGCGTTTGTGCATCCAGATCCATTGCTCGGGATGACGCAGAATGATGCGCTCGAGTGCTTCGTTGAAGCGTTTCGTGTTCTTCGCGATGATGTCCCTGGTCCGACCCTCGACGAGGACTTCCACGGGCGGCTCGAAACGGAGCACGTGTGTGCCGTCGGCCTCGCGCCAGCTCGACGAAGGGATCACCGGCGCTCCGGTGAATTGTGCGAGCACTGCCAGGCTCTTGAAGGTGTGCGCGGGGTGGCCGAAGAACTCCGAGCGAATTCCGTATTTTCGCACCGTGAACTGATCGAAAATCGAAACGACGATCCGGTTCTCCTCGAGCAGGGCGAGGATCTCGTCGAGTGAGCCGCTTTTCTCGAGAGTGCCGAAGCCCGCCTTCCGGAATCGACGCATCACGAGATCGTTGAACCATTTCGGCTTGAGAGGACGGCGGATGAAGTGCAGAAGTCCGCGATACTGTTTGAATTGCGACATCCCCGCGACCGTCGAGACCTCCCAGTTTCCAAAATGTCCGGCGAGGAGGAGCACACCTTTCCCTTTCTCTCGCGCTGCGGCGAGATGTTCGATGCCCTCGATGCGGATGAGCTTCGCCCTGGCTTCGTCGTCCAAAAAGGGGAGCCTGACAAACTCACCAAGAAACCTTACAAGATGCGCGTAGAAAGCCTGGGCGATTTCGGCGATGCGGCGGTCGGTGAGCGTGTCTCCGAAAACGCGGCGGAGATTCCCGAGAATGACCCGGCGGCGGAGGGGGAGGACGTGGTAGATGAGCTTTCCGTACCACGGCACCGCCATCACGGCTGGTTCGGCGGTGGCCACGGCCGTGGCACTGGTTTCGGTGTGGGTGGTGGAGACCGCGAGCGAGGCGACGCGGTGGCGGTTCATTACGGCGCGAGCCCGCTCCGATGGCAGGATGTGAGGTTGTCCGTAGCCGTCTCGCGAGACGGAGAAGTCGTGTGGTTCGATCGTGCCGAGACAAATTTCCTTCGGAAACAGTTTGCAGCAGGCTTCCTTCGCTGCAAAGCGCGCTGCGAGTTTCTGAGCGCGGGCTTCCCCGGCGGCGTCGGAAAGCTCCTCTGACGAGAAGAAACAGCGCAGCCCCTCGTCGTCGAGATCGGCGAGGAGTTTTTCGATGCGGGAGATTTCGACCGTGTCGATGCCGTTGCGCATGGAGAAAATGGGAAGGCGGACTGTGCGCCGAATCGGGGCGGGAAGCAACCCCTCGATCGAAAGACGAGGGCATCCCCGGCCGTATCGGACAAAAGCCATTGCGGGGCGAGAGGAAGCAGCGTAAACACTCCCCTCTTTCCTCCGTTTTTCGACCCGATATGAGTCCATCGTCTTCCTCCGGCAAACATCTCTATTTCATGGGCATCTGCGGCACCGCGATGGGCTCCGTCGCCGCCGCCTTTCGCGACGCGGGCTTCCGTGTGACGGGATCGGACAGTTCGGTCTACGATCCGATGAAGTCTTTTCTTGAGGGGCGCGGCATCACCATCCTCGATGGATACAAGGCGGAGAATCTTCCCGACGACGTCGATCTCTTTGTCATTGGAAATGCCCAGAGCCGCGGCAATCCGGAGGTCGAGGAAGTCCTGCGCCGCAAGCTCCATTATGTTTCCATGCCCGAATTGCTCCGCGAGCAGATCCTCCGGGGGAAACGCAACTTCGTCGTCAGCGGCACCCACGGAAAGACCACGACTTCCTCGCTCCTGGCCTGGATCCTCGAGTCGGCGGGACGGAATCCGAATTTCGTCATCGGCGGCATTCCCGAGAATCTCGGTCAGGGTGCGCGTTTTACCGGGGGCGAACTCACCGTTCTCGAGGGCGATGAGTACGATTCGGCCTTCTTCGACAAGCGCTCGAAGTTCATCCATTACCTGCCCGAACTCGTCATCGTGAACAATCTCGAGTTCGACCACGCCGACATCTTCGAGAACCTCGATGCGGTGAAAAAAACTTTTGGTCACCTCGTCCGACTCGTTCCCGAAAACGGTCTCGTCCTGCTCAACGGCGACGACGCGAATGCTCTCGAGATTTTCGCCAAGCAGGGGCATTCGCCGTGCAAACGCGTCGGTCTGGGGTCTGATTGCGAGGCCCGCATCACTGAGATCGACTATCGGCCCGAGGGCACCAGCTTTGCTCTCGAGGGCGAGCGCTACGAGACGGGAATGAACGGCGAATACAACGTCCGCAACGCGGCCATGGCGATCACGGCGGCCCGCTTTGCGGGGGTCTCGCCCGAGGTCATCCGCGCGGCCGTTGCCGCCTTCCGCAGTGTCAAGCGACGTCAGGAAGTGCGTGGCGTCACCTCGCGGAACGTCACTATCGTCGATGATTTTGGCCACCACCCCACCGCCATCCGCGAAGCCATTGCGGGGATGCGGAACCGCTTCGCCGGCCGCCGACTCTGGGCCGTCTTCGAACCTCGTTCCAATACGACGCGCCGCCGGGTCTTTCAGGAGGCGCTGCCCGAAGCTCTCGGCACCGCCGACGGCGTCTGCATCGCTGCGGTGGCCCGCGCCGACAAACTCGGCGAAGGCGAACGCCTCGATACGGACTTGCTCATGAAAACCCTCCGCGACCGCCGTCTGCCCGCCTTTTATGAACCCGACGCGGATGCCATCGTGAAGCGGCTCGTCGAACAAACCCGCGAAGGCGATGTCGTCATCGTCTTCAGCAATGGCGGATTCGATGGCATTCACGAAAAACTGCTGAACAATCTGTAAAATTCGCAATTTCTGGAAGAAATTTCAAACCTTTCGGGGTAGGGTTGCGACTTTGAACCCGGTATTGTCAATGACTCGACCCTCTTGGGTGGGGAGGTGGTTTGTCCTCGTCGCGGTCGCGATCCTGCCCGTAGCGAGGGTGGTGGCGGAGCCACATGATCACGCCGATTCCTCCCACGAAGAGAGTTCGGTCGTGCCCGATCCCGCCGAGCGGATTCATTCTGTCGAGCTGGACTACGAAATCCGGCGCGATGGCACGGTGGCGTTCGAACAGCGGTTCCGTCTTGGTGTTGCCGGTGTTGCGATTCATCGTGGCCCTGTCTTGAATTTCCTCACGGCTTTTCGGGGACCGGGGGGGCTCATTCTCGACAACGAACTCGAGATTCTCGAGGTCACCCGGGATGGTTCTCCCGAGGAGTTCCGAGTCGAGCCGAGAGACGGATTCACGACCGTCTTTGTTGGCAGCCCGGGCCGCGATCTCGAGCCGCGCATTCACGAATATCGTGTCCGAGGACGCACCCAGTCGGACTGGCATCGGAGCGAAGGCGAATTTGCAGCGGTTTTTGATCTCGTCGGACCACTGCCCCGGCTGCCCATCGAGGCCCTCACGGCGAGGATACGCCTGCCCGAAGACATCGGGATTTCCCAGTACACATCTTCCGTGACGGGCGTGATCGATCCCGTGGCGGAGAAAAGAGGGCCTGCCGTCGAATCGGGAGTTGCCGACGGAGTGCTGACGGTGCGCTCCACCGCCGCACTCGGCCCCGACCGCAGTTTCTTTGTCAATCTCACGTGGCCTTCGGCCACCTTTGCCACGAAGAGTCAGTGGCTGAAGGTGATGCGACAGCACCCGAAGCTTCCCTTGGCGGGTTTCTCCGCCTTTCTCCTGCTCTGGGTGCTGGTCCGCCTTGTGAAAACGATGTTCCGGCACACGCACGCCGCGTCGTGACGGAGGAGGTTTCCGGATTGCGCGAGGCGCGGCGAGAAAAGCGCCCGCTCAGGGTTTCCACGCCTTCACGAATTCGACACACTTCGTCACTTCGGGGAGAGAATTCTCCCAGTTGTGTTCGTATTCGATCGAGGCGGGGCCGTCGAAGCCCTGGGATTTGAGTTCGGCGAGCAGGGCGGACATGTCCGCCGCACCGGTCCCGTAGGGCACGTCGTGGGCCTCTTTGCCAACTTCGTTGAGATCCTTGAGATGGCTGCTGACGACGCGGCCTTTGAGAATGCGCAGACAATCGATCGGCTTCAGCCCCGAACGCATCCAGTGACCCGTGTCGGCGCAGGCTCCGATGCGAGGATCTCGGTCTTTGACGAGTCCCACAACGTATTCAGGATCCCACACTTTGTAGTTGGTGTCTTTTTCGCGTTTCGGGTGATTGTGGAAACCGACCCGGATGTCGTATTCCCTGACGAGCTTCTCAAAGGTGTCGATGGCGTCGGTCGACTCGGTGTTGATGACGCGGATGCCGAGAGTCTTGCAGAACTCGAAGACCTTGCGCGAGGCGGCCTCGTCCTTGCTGAGCGCGACGACTCCGTAGGCCACTGCGGTGATTCCGTGTTCGGCGAGTTTGGTCTTCACCTTGGCAATCGTTTCGGGAGCGGCGTTGTGGTCGAGCTTGGTCTCCGGCTCGGCGGGAGACAGCTTTTGTCCTGGATAAAACTCGATCACCTTCGCCCCGGAGGCGGCGGTTTTTTCAATCGCTTCAAATACGGTGAAGCGATTGAAGGTGTAGGCCTGACAGCCGATGGCGACTCCGTTGATGCGGCAGGAGTCTGGAATCGGGTCCGCAACGCACAGTCCGGCGGAGGCGAACAAGAGAAAGGCGAGGGTGCGAACGATGGTTTTCATAGGAGATGGAATCCCGCAGTGTAGTCTCGGGGTGAGAGATCAGGAAATTGTTTTTTCCGTCAGGCCGCCCCCTTCTCTCGGGAGGATGCGGCATCGGGAGTGACGGTCGAATCAGGCGCAACCGAGCCGTTTCTGCACTTCTTCCAGAGGCACGCCCTTGGTTTCCACCACCGCGAGTCGCACCCACAGGAGCTGCAGCATCATCATGAACGCGAAGAAGGCAAAGACCGCTCCGGGCGGGAACGAGGCCACCATCGTCGGAAAAAACGTGGTGAGCAGCGCCGCGAAGACCCAGTGGGTGCCGCTGCCGAGGGCCTGGCCCGCCGCTCGGTAACGGTCGGGAAAGATCTCCGAGATGAAAACCCAAATAACTGCGCCCTGTCCAATGGCGTGGGCCGCGATGAAGGCGAAAATGCAGATCGGGACGATGTCGAAGTGTTCCGTGTAAAAGGCCCAGGAGCACAAACCCAGGGACAAGATGTAGCCGAGCGATCCGATGAAAAGCAGGGTGCGCCGCCCCAGTCGGTCGATGAGCCACAGCCCCACGAAGGTGAAGACGAGATTGGTCAGGCCAATGCCGACGGACTGGAGCAGTGCCGACTTTGCGCCGAGACCGGTCATTTCAAAGATCCTCGGTGCGAAATAGAGCACCGCGTTGATCCCGGAGAGCTGATTGAAAAAGGCGATGAGAAACGCCAGGAAAATTGGTTTGCGCAGCCCGGCGCGGAAGAATCCCCTGCCGGAGACCTCGGAGTGCGCGGCAGCCTCCATCTCGCGGATCCGGTTCTCCTGCTCCGCATCGCCGACTCGCGGATCGATCATCCGCAACACATCCAGCGCGGCCGTGCGATCTCTCTGGCGGATGAGAAGCCAGCGTGGGCTCTCTGGGATCATCAGGCACGCCGCAGTGTAGAGCAACGAGGGCACTGCCATGACCCCGAGCATCCAGCGCCATGCGTTCTCGCCGACGGATTCGAGGAGGAAGTTCGACAAGAATGCGATCAGGATGCCGAAGACAATGTTGAACTGAAACATCCCTGCGAGACGTCCGCGTCGCTCCGGCGGGGAAATCTCGGCGATGTAGAGGGGGGCAGCGACGGTGGAAACGCCAATTCCGAGACCGCCCAGGAACCGTGCCGCAATGAAGGACCCGACGTCCTGGGCGAACGCTGACCAAAGGGAGCCGACGAGAAACAGGAGACCCACCCAGAGCAGCGTCTTCTTTCGTCCGAATCGGTCCGTCGGCCAGCCTCCCAGCAAAGAACCCGCGACCGTTCCCCACAGCGCCGCGCCTGTGGCGAGTCCATGCATAGAATCGCTCAGGCCCCAAAGACTTTGTATTGTCTTTTCCGCGCCAGAGATGACGACCGTGTCGAAGCCAAAGAGAAATCCGGCGAGGGAGGAGACCAGTGACCAAAGAAAGATCCGGGAGTTCATGGAGCCATGGGGAATCCGATCTTACTTCGCACCCCACGCGGAACGCAATTCGTGGATTTCCAGCGAGGTCACCTTCGCGTCCCCGCCGCGAGCCTCAAGGGAGAAGCGCCGGTTTTCCGGCTTCATGAGATATGGCATCGGCACATAACAGAGACCGTCGGAGGCAAAGACCTCGGCTCCGGTACGATCACAGTAGACGATGAGGTGCTGCCTGCCGTCGCGAAGCGGCGCGGGCACGCGATGGTCCGCGACAATGAGTTCCTGCCGCGTCCCGTCGTATTCGATCCGAAGATCACGGATCTGAAAGACGACTTCTTTCGCGTCGCCGGGTTCGAATTCGACGCGCACTTCGGCGAGTTCCGCGCGGATCGCCTCGAGAGGATTTCGGTCGCCGGGATGGAGCGTCATCGCATCGACGCGATGGGTTCGGGTGCGCAGCGACTCGAGTTCCCGCACCGGTGCAAAGGTCATCCGCGGGCCATCCGGAGTCGTGCGAAGCCTCAGCTCGAGCGGAACGGTCATGGACTGGTTGAATGGCATCCCTTTCGTTTCCGTCCGCCACCAGCCGATGAAGACACGCCGTCCGTCGGGAACGTCGCTGAACGACTGGGCGGCGTAGAATCCCTTTCCAAGATGGCCGGGGAGGCGCTCGTGTTCCGGCGAGAATTTCACCCCATCGAAATGCCCGAGAGCATACCGGCTATCTGCTCCGAGCAGCACCCACCACTTTCGCCCGGGGTCTCCGTCCACGGGAAGCGAAAAGAAGTCGGGGCACTCGTAGAGAAAGCGATCACTCCCCTCGCCCCCCTCCGCGAGGCTCGCAAGGGTCCATTCGCGCAAATTCGGCGAGGTGAAAAAGTGGACGGAGTGTTTCGCTTCGCGCTCGACGTAGAGCACCATGACCCATCGTTGGGTTGGCTCGTGCCAGATGACTTTCGGATCGCGGTTTCCGCGGGTGATCTCGTTGAGAATGGGGTTTTCGCGGTACTTGGTGAAGGTGCGACCGTCGGTGCTGTAAGCGATCCCTTGTACCGTCGGATTCCCGGCGGCGGTGTAGAACAGGACCAGCGGTGCTTCCCCGTCTTTGCCGAAGCCGCTCGTGTTCTTCCAGTCCACTACGGCACTGCCGCTGTACATCGGTCCCATGTCGTCGGGGAGCAGGGCGTCGCCGAGTTCTTCCCAGTGGACGAGGTCTTTGCTCACGGCGTGGCCCCAGTGCATGTTTCCCCAGGTCCATCCGTAGGGATTGTGCTGGAAAAAGAGGTGGTATTCGCCCTTGTAGAACACGCAACCGTTCGGGTCGTTGTTCCATCCGCGTCTGGCCGAGAAATGGAACTGCCCGCGGAGCGGTTCCTGGTAGAGGGTTTCGGCTCCTTTGAGGGAGTCACTCGCCTCGATCTGGCGGAGTGCGGCGGAGTCCCCCGGCAGCTTGTCCACCCGCAGCGTGAGCTTCTGGCCCTTCCATCGGCTCACGTCCATCGGTGCCCACCAGTCGGGGGTGTCATCGGCGAGACCGATGTCGTTTCTCACGATCGGTTTTCCATCCACCAGCAGCGTGACGACGCGCTTCGTCGCGCCGTTGCGGATGGGCAAGTGCAGGTAGCGCGACGTCGCCGGAAAGGAGCGCTCCGCATGACTCAAGGCCCCGGCTGGTTTTGTATCTGTCAGGACGATGTGATCCACGTTCAGGTGTCCCCAGCCACCTTTCGCATGGTCAAGGATGCGCAGTCTCGCAGACTGTCCGGCGAATTCGGTTACGTCCCACGATTCCAGTGCCAGCGTTTCACTTCCACCCGGTCGATCATTGGGTCCGGTCGCGCTCCGCACTACTTTCCCGTTCACCAGCAACTGCAGGGCAAGCGTTTCGGGGTTCTTTCCGCCACCGATGAGAAAGGAGAGAAATTTCCGCTCGATGCGGAACTCCGGCGACTCCAGCGTGCCGATGCTGTCGTCTCCGCGGAAAAAGGTATTGACCAGACCGCGCCCCCGAAAGCCCTCGACATTCATCTGTCCGGGCAGAGCACCCTGGGCGGGGCCGGGACCCAATGCCACGCCTTCGCTTTTCCAGGGAGCATAGGTGTCGCCTTCGAAGTCGGCGAACAGAATGTCCTCGGCGTCGCATCGGGCCGTGGCCATCCCCGTCCACGTCGCGACGAAAAGGGCTGTGATCCGGAATCGAAAATTCATGGAGAATGTGGGGGTGGCCCGTGGCTTCTCGGCGGGGGATCTCGCCGAGGATTCCGGGGAGGGATTGCACCCTTCAGGATGGCCTTCCCCGATCCCTTCTGCACTGGCATCATCACGGCGAGACCCGGGGTCCACTCAACGTGCGGCGAGCGACTCCGCCACCGCCCTGGCGATCGGGTCCAGCAGGAGCGAGGGAAAAAGCCCGAGAACGACGAGGGCCACTGCCGGGATGCCAATGGCCAAAGCATGACCGGGGGAGAGACGGTCGGAACGGACTTCGGCGGATTCCTTCACGAAAGCTTCTTTGAGAATGCAGAGGTAGTAGTAGAGCGAGACCGCGCTCATGACCGAGGCGAGTCCCACCAGCCAGGTGATGCCGGAGCCTTCCCCCCGGATGGTTCCGGCCATCGCCGTGCTGAAGATGGCAAATTTTCCGACAAAACCAGCGAACGGCGGGATGCCTGCGAGCGAGGCCATGAAGATCAGCAAAGCCACCGCCTGCAGCGGCGAGTGATGGACGAGTCCGGCGAAGGCCTGCGGTGAGTCGTTTCCCTGGTGGCGCTCGACCGAGGCCGTGAGCGACAGGGCTCCGAGGGTTGCAAGGCCATAGACCACCACGTAGAACAAAGCGGCTCCGGTCGATGCCGGGGCGTTCGCACAAATTCCCACGAGCAGATAGCCGGTGTTCGCCACGGCGGAATAGGCGAGAAGGCGGCGGACGCTGGACTGGGCGAGGGCGAGCACGTTTCCGAAGAGGATGGAGACCGCTGCGAGCACTGCAAGCCAGAGCGACCATCCGGCGCTCATCGATCCCCATGCGGCAGAGCCGTCGACGGCCGCGAAACCGATCTGGAGAAAGCGAATCAGCACCACCAGGCCCGCCGCCTTCGAAGCGGCGGAGACCAGAGCCACGCTGGTGGCGGGAGCCCCCTGATAGACATCCGGAGCCCAGTAGTGGAAGGGCGCGGCGGCGAGTTTGAATCCCAGGGCGACCAGCACCATGACGAGCCCCGCCATCGCCAGCGGCGAGACGCCGGACTTCAGCGCGAGCGCCACATCGGTCAGGGTGGCGGCGTGGGAAAACCCATAGATCCAACTCAACCCGAACAAGAGAAAAGCGGCCGATACACCGCCAAAGAGAAAGTATTTCAGCGAGGCCTCGGCCGCGCGTGCGCTCCTCGAAAATCCGGCCAGGAGATAGAGCGAGAGACTGGCGAGTTCGAGCGCGACGAAGAGAAAGAGCAAATGGTTCGTGCCCGTGGCGAGGAGCAGCCCGGTGAGCGCAAAGAGCATCAGGGCCAAAACCTCGCCCGGCTCGCGGATCTCCTTCTGGCCCGGCGGCAGCAGGACCGCGAGCAGGCCGAGTGCCAGCACCACACCCTTGCCGAGCCGGGCCATGGAGTCGAGCAGGACCAGGGAAGAACCCGCAGTTTCCGACGGCACCCGGCCGAGGGCGAGCAGAGCGAGGAGGATGCCACTGGCGGCGATGCCGGTCGCACTCCCGACGGAGAAAGAGCGTCCGGTTTTTCGCTCGGTGGCGACGGCGACACCCAGGAGCACGAGTGCGGTGATGACCAGCACGGCTTCCGGCAGGAGTTGCATGAAGAGAGCGGAGACGTTCACGGGTGGGCGAGGATGGATTGGAAAAGCGGCGAACGGAGCCCCTCGTCGATGAGGGAGACCCAGGGCTTCGGATAGATCCCGATGGAGATCGAGACGGCGAGTAGCAGCGCGATGGCGGACTTCTCCGATCCGGTGAGCGGCGGCAGCGTCGGGGGCGGGGCGTCACCCACATTTCGCTCGGGGAAAAACGCCTTGTGCATCGCCCGCAGCGAGAAGGCTCCGGTGATCACGATGCCCAGGGCCACCGGCGGCACCAGCCACGGATAGGTCTGCCACAGGCCGATGGCCACGGAGATCTCCGCGACGAATCCGCTGAAGCCCGGCAGTCCCATCGAAGCGGCGGTGGCCAGGGTGAAGGCGAGGGCCGCCCCCGGCAGGGTTTTCCAGAGATCGAACGCCTTCAGCTCATTGAGGTCGCGGGTATGGGTGCGCTCATAGACGACGCGCCCGGCGATGCCGAAGAGCAGACCGGCGATGACGCCGTGAGAGATCATCTGGAGGACCGCGCCCCGCAGTCCCCAGTGGGTGGCGGCGGCCATCCCCAGGAGAATGAATCCCATGTGACTCACCGACGAATAGCCGATCACGAACTTCAGATCCTGCTGCGCCAGCGCGGTGAGGGCACCGTAGAGGATGCCGATCACGGCGAGCAGGGCGATGGATGTGCTCCACTGTTCAAAACCCTGCGGAAACAAGGGCATCGCAACACACAGTGCGCCGAAGGCACCCAGTTTCATCACCACCCCAGCGAGCAGCATGGAGGCGGCAGTGGGCGCGGCGACGTGTCCGGTGGGTGCCCAGGTGTGAAAAGGCCACATGCCCGCGAGCACCGCAAATCCAAGAAAGAGGATGGGAAAGGCCCACGCCTGGAGAGCGAGAGGATATTTCACGGAGGCGAGATAGGCGATCTCAAAACTCGTTCCGCCGGCGGCGGCATAGGCGACCGCCAGCCCGACCAGAATCAACGCGCTCGCGCCGATCGAATACATCGTGAGTTTCATCGCGCCATACTCGCGCCTGGTCGAACCCCAGATCGCGATGAGCAGGTACTTCGGCAGGATCACGATCTCGTAACAGACAAAGAGCAGAAAGGCATCGCGGCTCATGAAGACGCCATAAACCCCGCCGATGATCGTCATAAACAACGCAAAGAAGGCGCGGGGCCGGGTGTTCACGTTCCAGGAAAACAGTACCCCGGCGATGGCGACAACGCCCGTCAGGAAGAGCAGGGCGAGCGACAATCCGTCCGCTGCGAAATGCAGTCTCGCGCCGAGGCTCGGGATCCATTCCCGATTGCTCTCCCACACGGCGGCATCGGGGTGAGCGAGGCGCTCGAGACATGCCACCCCCGCCGCCACCGCGCCGAGGATCGAGGCGATGAGGGCGACGAGACGCGAGGCTCCGGCCAAACGAGCGGGCAGGAGGAGGACGAGCAGGGCGCCGGCGAAGGCGGAGAGAATGGTCCAGGCGGGGGTCATGGGGTCGGACGAAGAAGCTCCAGCAAACGGAGCGTGTCGCTGTTGGAAAAATGGAGGAGCACCTGTGGCCAGATGCCGGGGATCACGATCAGAGCGATGAGTGGAGCGAACAGCCAGCGTTCGCCGAGAGAGAGGTCGCCCCATTGTGCAAAGCGCTCCGGGAGCGGTCCGGTGAAGACCTTTCGCAGTGCGCGCAGCAGGAACACCGCGGTGAGGAGCAAGCCAACCAGAGACAGCGCCGCAGACCACGGATTCAAACCGAAGACCCCGTTGAAGATGAGGAATTCGCCGATGAAACCGCTCAGGCCGGGAAGCCCCAGTGAAGCAAAGAGGGCGATTCCGGTCAGTCCGCAAAACATCGGCATCTTCGCCCGCAATCCGCCGAAGTCATGGAGACCTCGCTTTCCCCCGCTCCGGGACTCGAGCAGGGCGATGACGAAAAACAGGGCGCAGGCGATAACGCCGTGATTGAAGGCCTGCAGAATCGTCCCGGAAATCGCCGAGGAGACCGCGACGCGGTCGCCCTGCGAGGTGGCGATGGCGGCCACGGCGAGAGCGCAGTAGCCGAGATGGTTCACCGAGGAATATGCGAAGATGCGTTTCAGATCCGTCTGGGCGAGCGCAGCGATGGCTCCCAACCACACCGTGGCCACGGCGAGAGCCGCCAGCCAGGGAGCGAGCACCGGAAAAATCTCGGGAAAGATCGGGAGAAAAACGCGCAGCAATCCATAGACCCCCATTTTCGAAAGCAGTCCGGTGAGCAGTATCGTGACCGGCGTGGGAGCCTCGGCATAGGTATCCGGCAGCCACGCATGGAGCGGCACGATGGGGATTTTCACGGCCAGGCCCAGGAACACGGCAAGCGCGACGATGAGGAGCGAGGTAGGTCCGTCGAAGTGAGCGGAAAACCCCTGCGCCAGCTCGGAAGCCAGTTGTTTGTCTGCCGCGAGGTGCGCGAGGGCATCAAAGTCCATCGTGCCCACGGTGAGTTGCAGGGCGAGGAAACCCAGGAGCATGCTGACGCCGCCGGCGAGAGTGACGATGAAGAATCGCAGCGCGGCGCGCGGCGCGTTGGTCCCTCCCCACAATCGGACCAGGAGATAGGCGGGAATGAGGGTCAGCTCCCAGCACAAAAACCAGGGGATGAAGTGACGGGCGGTGAACACGCCAAACAGCATCGCCTCCATCGCGAGAATGAGGGCGAAGTAGGCGCGGTCGCCAATGCCGAGCTTCACGGACACGGCCAGCGAAAACAGGGTGACGAGGGTCGTGAGCAGAAGAAACAGCGAAGAGGTTCCGTCCGCGAGAAAGGTCAGATGGATTCCCGCATCCGGCATCCAGGGAAGGGACCAGGACGCGCCTTCCTGAAACCCGATCATCGCGACGAGAATCAGGGGGATCCAGGCCAGGGTGAAGGCCAGCATTCCGGCGCGTCGAGCGGTCAGCCCCGGCCAGGTGCCGAGAAGCACCGCCGCGAACAAGGGAGAAAACAAAAGGGAAAGGAGCAACATGGGGAATCAGGCGCGGAGCCAGAGATAGAGGACGAAAAGCACCGACATCCCCAGTCCGATGGATCGGAGATAGGCCTGGGGGCGACCGGTCTGCGTGTCGGAGGCGGATTGCGCGCGGCGCTGCAGGCCCGCACAGAGGCCGTCGAAGCCATCGTTCAGGCCCGCTTCGTCGGTGGTATCGGTGATCCGCCCGCACCGTTTTGCGCAGGATTCTCCGAAGCCCATCAGCGGAACGAGGACGCGGCGCTCGAGGGCATCCACGGCATCGGCGAGAACGGAGAGCGGGCCAATCAGGATCGTTTCGTACAGCGCATCAAACCCCATCGCGCGTTCGAGAAATCGCCACAGCGGACCGAGTTTTTCCGAGAGCGGGTCGGGAGCGCGACTGTCCCTGGAAACATTCCGATAGACGACCGAGGAGGCACCCACTCCGACGAGGACGAGGACAAGCGAGAGGGTCAGCAATCCGATTGCACCCTCTTCACCGAGGGCTCCAGCGTGGAAGGATGCCGTTTCTCCGTGGAGCCATTGTTCGAACCACGGCCAGAAGGGCGTGCCGATGAGCGAGAGCAGGATGGCACCTGCGGCGAGCACGTAGAGCGGGACGATCATCACCGTCGGACTTTCGTGCGGATGAGACACGCCGGGCACGCGGGGTTTTCCGAAAAACACGAGCAAGGCCTGGCGGGTCATGTAGAAGGCCGTGAGCAGCGCGGCGGTGGCAGCGAGGAGGAAGGGCCCCTTGCCGCCGGGCCAGTGCCCGGCGCTGTGGAGGATGGCCTCCTTGCTCCAGAATCCGGAGAAGACGAAGGGGAATCCTGACAGAGCCATCATGCCGATGGCGTAGGCGAGAAACGTCTTTGGCATCGCATGGCGCAAGCCGCCCATATTCCGGATGTCCTGTTCCTCGTGGCAACCGTGGATCACCGATCCCGCCGAAAGGAAGAGCAGGGCCTTGAAGAAGGCATGGGCGATCAGGTGGAACATCGCGGCGGCGACACCGCCGGTGCCAAGCGCCACCATCATGAAACCGAGCTGCGAAACAGTGGAGTAGGCGAGGATGCGCTTGATATCCGATTGCGCCATTGCCGAGAGCGCGGCGTAGAGCGCGGTGATGGCCCCGATCCAGGCGCAGGCGGTGAGGGCGATCCCCGTTTCTCCCCCCTGCGCGAAAAGCGGATGGGTGCGGGCCACGAGAAAGACCCCGGCAGCCACCATCGTCGCGGCGTGGATGAGCGCGGATACGGGAGTGGGGCCTTCCATCGCATCCGGCAACCACGTGTGCAGCGGCACCTGACCGGATTTGCCCATGGCACCTGCCAGGAGCAGCAGGGAAGCCGCGGCGGAAACGGTGAGCCCACCTGCGGTGGTGGCCCCGGCCAGTGAGGCGAGTGCTCCGGATTCGAGCAGCCCCCTGCCTTCATCGAAAAAGAGCAGCGTGCCCGTCTGGCGATAGAGCCAGATCATTCCGAGGAAGAAGGCCATGTCGCCGACGCGGGTGGTGATGAAGGCTTTCTGCGCGGCGGCAGCGGCGGCGGGTTTCTCAAAGTAAAAGCCGATGAGCAGGTAGGACGCGAGGCCCACGAGTTCCCATGCGAGGAAAAGCAGCAGCAGGCTGTTCGCGTAGACGACCATCAGCATCGCGCCGCAGAACAAAGAGAGGAACCCGAAGAAACGCCCGAAACGCACTTCCTTGTCCATGTAGCCGACGCTGAAGAGAAAGATCCAGAGTGCCACGAAAGTCACCATGGCTCCCATCCCGGCGCTCATGGGATCCAGCAGCAGGCCCACCCGCACGGACGAATCTCCGAAGGTGAACCAGGGGACCGCACTGGCCACGAGGGGTTTCCCCCCGACGGGTGCGAGCGAGCAGGCGAGGGCCCCCAGGGAGATCAGGCAGGAAACGCCGAGGGCAGCCAGGGCCAGTTTCGAGGCGAACCTGCCCCATCGATTCGGCAGAAACGCGATGACTCCTCCCGCGATCAGCGGCAGCAGGGGCACCCACCACAGGAGAGCGGGCAAATGGGAATGGAGGGCTTCAACCATGAAGAGAATCCAGCTTGTTGAGATCGGTGGAGCGGGTGTGGCGGAAGACCATCAGGATGATGGCAAGACCCACGGCGGCCTCGGCGGCGGCAATGGCGATGGCGAACAATACAAAGATCGGTCCCGTCAGTTCCGGGTCGGGCGGGCCGTAGCGCCAGAAGGCAATGAAATTGAGATTGCCCGCGTTGAGCATCAGCTCGATGCCGACGAGAATCAGAATCGCATTCCGGCGCACGAGTACCGCAAAAAGGCCGAGCACAAACACGACCGACGACAGGGTGAGCAACAGGGCGAGCGGAGTCATGGGTCGGGAGAGACTGAAGATTTTTTACCGGGTTCGCGGGCAAACAAGGCGGCCCCGATCATCACGGCGGTGAGAAGCACGGCCACCGCCAGCACCGCTGGGGCGTGGGTGGTGTAGAGGATCGTGCCAAGCCGCTCCAGCGAGATCGCGGGAGCATCGGTGGCGACGGGTCCTGTATCGGCAAAACGGGACACCGCGTGGAGCAGCACTCCCAACACCGGCAGGGTGCAGAGCAGGCCCACGCCGAGGGTGCGTGGTCGCCGTGCGATTTCCTCCTCCTCATCGCGCGGACGGGTGATGAGCAGGGAGAAGACAATCAACACCGCTACCGCACCGACATAGACCATGAACTGGACCAGGCCGATAAAATGGGCACCGATCATCAGATAGAGCACCGCATGCAGGGCGAGGGCGAGGGCCAGGAGCAGGGCCGCGTGGACCGGACGGGCATTCCAGACCGCGCCGAGGGCGGCGAGCAGGACCAGGATTGTCAGCAGGAAGAGCGCAATCATGAATCGGCGAAGCGGTAGGTGCGTGTGGCCGGGGCGAGACGTTTGTTGAAGATCACCGTGAGAATCCCCCAGGGGATCATCAGCAGGGGCACCGTCACCACCCAGGAGAGAAACCCGCGTCCGGTGAAGTGCCAGATCGCGGCGGCGGGCAGGGTCAGCAGGGCCATCGGAATCAGACAAAGCCAGGCGAAGCGCATGAGCTGGTCGATGCGCAACCGCGGGAAGGTCGCGCGGATCCACAGAAACAGGAAGATGACAAGAGCGAGTTTTCCGAAAAACCAGATCCACGAAGGGACGAACTCCAGACCAGGCAGGGGAGCCTGCCAGCCACCGAGAAACAGGGTGATGCCCAGCCCCGAAATGGCAAACAGACCGAGATATTCGCCCATGAAAAAGAGCGCATATTTGAATCCCGAATATTCGGTCATGTGCCCGGCCACGATTTCCGATTCGCCTTCCGGGAGATCAAAAGGACTGCGATTGGATTCGGCGAGCGCGGCGATGAAGAAAACGAGCCCTCCGACCAGACCCCACGGCGTCAGGAGATTCCACGCGGGAAGAAATCCCAGGTGATAGCCTTCCTGTCTGGCGACGATCTCAGGCAGCGACAGCGATCCCGTCACCATGACCACGCCGAGGGCGGAGAGGAGCAGGGGCAGCTCGTAGCTGACCATCTGCGAAATCGCGCGCATCGCGCCGAGCATGGGAAACTTCGATCCGCTCGCCCATCCCGCCATGAAGACGGAGACTTCGGTGAGGGCTCCGATCGAGAAAAAGAAGAGCAGCCCCAGATCCAGCGACACCGGCGTCCACTCGCGTCCGTAGGGGATCACGCCGAGTGCGAGGATGGCCGGCAATCCGATCAGGATCGGCGCGAGCAGGTGCAGTAGCTTTTCCGCTCGGGCGGGCACGATATCCTCTTTGGTGAGCATCTTGATGCCGTCGGCGACCGGTTGCAGGATGCCGAACCAACCCGCCCGATTCGGACCGATGCGGTTTTGCACGCGGGCGAGGGTTTTGCGCTCGATCAGGGACAGCAGGGCGAAGGCACCGAGGAACACGGCGACCACAGTGACGGCGGCGGCGAGGAGTCCCCCGAAGTCCACGAACCACTCCGACGCACCGAGCTTGTGAAGCAACATTTCCACGAGACGCTGTGGCAGGCGCGGGAGCCATTCGAGGGACCACAGCGATTCGTCCGTTTGTATCGCTGCCAGCATCATGCCTCGTCTCCTTTCTCCCCGGAGGCACCGGCTTCCGCAGCGGCCTTTTCCTTTGCTTCCTGATCCGCCTTCGCCTTGGCTGCCTTCGCCGCCGCCGCGGCGGCTTTCTTCTCCTCTTCCGCTTTGCGCCGCTCCATTACCTCCGTCGCCTGTTCGGGGCGGAGTTTCATGTGATAGTCCGCGGACTTGGAGAGCCGGTCCAGCCCCAGCATCAGGCCTCCGAAACGGTCGTCGGTGCTCAGTTCGTATTCGCCATCCATGTAGATCGAATCAAACGGGCAGACTTCCGCACAAATGCCGCAGTTCATGCAGACGGAGATGTCGATGTCGAAGACCTTGGGCCGTTTGAGCGACTTGCCGTTTTCGTCTCGGTCGAGCACGATGTAGATGCATTGCGGGGGGCATTCCTTTTCGCAGATCGTGCAAGCGGTGCAGCGCAACCCCGCCTTCGGATCGTCGCCATCGTAACAGAGGAACGGGAAGTTGCGGAAGTTCGGGCTGATGGGCGCACGTTCCTCCGGATACTGCACCGTGGTCATGCGCTCCTTTTTGTAGAAGCTCTGCACGAAGTTTTTTCCGGAGACGGCCAGCCCCTGGAGCAGGCCGAGGCCGGGCCAGGTCCAACGCGCGGGCGCAGCGGGTGTTTCCATCTTGTCCTGATTCATCGGTCCACCTCCCCTAACACAATGTCAATGCTGCCAAGAATGATGATGACGTCGGCGAGGTCGAGGCCGAGGCACATGTCCTCGAGCAGGGTGAGATTGACAAAACTCGGCGGGCGCACCCGATAGCGGTAGGGATTGGTGGCTCCATCGCTGATGAGATAGAACCCCAATTCGCCCTTTGGTCCCTCGATGCGCGAGTAGACCTCTCCGACGGGTGCCTTGAAGTTGCGGAGCTTGGCTTTGGGATGGATGTAATCCCCCTCGGGAAGCTGCGCAAGCGCCTGGCGCAGGATCTTGAGAGACTCGCGCATCTCCAGAAAGCGGATCATGATGCGATCGTAGCAATCCCCCTTCTCGCCGAGTGGAATGCGGAACTCGAATCGCTCGTATATGCCGTAGGGATCCGCCTTGCGGAGGTCGTAGTTCACACCGGCGGCGCGGAGCATGGGGCCGGTGATGCCGCCGTTGAGGAGTTGTTCCTTCGGCAGTTGTCCCACGTCCTGGCTGCGGGACAGCAGGATCTCGTTTCCGACGAGGAATTTCTCCATCTCGTCGAGAAAGGGACCGTAGTCGTTGACGATGACGCTTACCCGCTCCGCCCATCCGGTCGGCAGATCATTGCGGCAGCCGCCGAAGCGCATGAAGTTGGCCATCATCCGTGCGCCGGTCAGATCCTCGAAAAGGTCGAGGATTTTTTCTCGCTCGCGGAAGGCATACATGAGCGCCGATCCCCACGCGCCCATGTCACCGAGAATGAAGCCCAGGAAGGCGGTGTGGTTGATCAGGCGGGTGAGTTCGGCGAGGATGACGCGCATGTATTCGGCGCGTTCCGGCACTTCGACTCCGGCAAGTCTCTCGACCGCGAGCGCATAGGCCCAGTTGTTGCTGAGCGGGCAGATGTAGTCGAGCCGATCCGTGTAGGGCATCGACGCCAGGTAGCTCGTGCCTTCCGCGATTTTCTCGTGATTGCGGTGCAGGTAGCCGAAGACGGGCTTCAGACGGACAACCGTTTCCCCGTCGAGGACCACGTTCATGCGGAAGACGCCGTGGGTGGAGGGATGCTGGGGCCCCAGCGAGACGCGCAACAATTGGTCCTCGTCAGACCCTTCCAGGGTCGGCGCACGACAGATCATGGCAGAATCTGAAATCATGACGGAGCGGGATAATGCACCTTCGCTTTCTCCAGCACGGCATCGTGTGGCGTGGGTTCGTATTCGTAATCGTCCGGCGCGACGTAGTCCTTGCGCATCGGATGATCGACATATTCATCCCACATCAGGATGCGGCGCAGATCGGGATGGCCGGTGAAGGTGACGCCGAACAGATCGTAGATTTCGCGTTCCTGGAACTCGGCACTCCGATAGACCGAAACCAGTGACGGGATCCGGACATCCTCGCGTCGATCTTTCGTGCGGCATCGCAGGACGAGAGGTCCGACGCGGCGCGTCGTGGAAAAGAGGTGATAGACCACCTCGAGAAATCCTACTTCCGGAGCGATCGCTCCCTCGTCTTCCGTTGGGGCGACCTTGTCCGCCTTGGTCGGATCCGGCCAGTCGATGCCGGTGACATTCGAAAGCAGGTCGAATTCCTGGTGATCGCGCAGGAATCGGCTCGCCTCGACAAGTCCGGAGGCCTCGATCAACAGCGAGTGCTGTGCGGAAGGACCGGGATTTTTTCGCAGGGAAATGTGAACCCCCGGAAGGGCACCGCGAAGAAGGCCAAGGATGGATTCAGGATCAGCGTTCATGCGTCCCCGCCTCCTCCTTCGCGAACGATGCTCGGAGGGTTCCAGATTTCGCGGTTCATCGGTGGGTTGAGGTCGTGCGGCCCGTAGTCGGGCACCGGATAGGAGGCGGCTCCGTCCGGGTCGGCGTGACGGGCGCGGTGCTCTCCCACGAGCTTCTCGTTTGCGATCTTCTCGCGAAGCTTGATGAGACCTTCCAGCAAGGCCTCCGGTCGCGGCGGGCAGCCCGGAATGACGATGTCCACGGGAATAAACCGATCGATGCCCTTGAGCACGTTGTATCCCTCTTTGAAAGGGCCTCCGGAAATCGCGCAGGCACCCATGGCGATGACGTATTTCGGTTCGGCCATCTGGTTGTAGAGCCTCACGACCTGCGGGGCCATCTTCTTGGTCACTGTGCCCGCCACGAGCATCAGGTCGGCCTGACGCGGCGAGGGGCGGAAAACCTCGGCTCCGAAACGAGCCATGTCATATTTTGCCATGGTCGCGGCGATCATCTCGATGGCGCAACAGGCGAGACCGAACTGGAGCGGCCACAGTGAACTGGAGCGGCCCCAGTTGATGAGCTGCTCGAAGGAGGTGACATGCACCCCCTGGGATTTCAACTCGTCGGCCAGATGGGAATCAATCGCCATGGATCGTGAGATTGGGGTTGGTGGGTCCGCGCCAGTTCAGCAGTCCCTTGCTCCAGGCCCAGAGCAGACCTTCGGCCAGCAGCAGGAGGAACAACATCGCAACGAGGAAAGAGCCGACGGACAGCTTCAGGAAAGCCACCGCGAAGGGAAGCAGAAAGACGGTTTCCACGTCGAACAAGAGGAAGAGCAGCCCGAAGAGGTAGTATTGCGAGTGAAAGCGGACCTGGCGTTCGGCAATGGGCTTCACCCCGCACTCGTAGAGTTCATCCTTGTCCTCGCTGCGCTTGATCGGTGTGAAGGTTGCCATCCACAAGCGGGCGAGGGCGAGTGCACTGACGGGCACGGCGAGCGCGACCGCGAAAAAGACGAGAACCGGGAGATAGGGATGGTTCATCGGGATCAGGGTTGCACACTGCGGATAGGACTCAGCGGAGATTCATTGCCTCGAGTTTCGCACAATACGCCGTATGTGATGCCCGCTGGAACGAATTTGGTCCAGGAGATTCTTCATGGATTTCACATCAGTCGGACAAATGGCTTTCCAGGAGGGTGATCCGGAGCCAATTCAGGGATGCCCCTGCCGCGCCCGATCCTACCGAACTCCGCACCGCGAGCAAGCCTCGGATCGAGCCCCCTTCCTTGTTCACCCTTGCATCCCCCGGCGATCTGCCGAAAGCTTCCCGGCCCATGCCCCGGTCTGTGCCCGCGCCTTCCGCCCCCGTCACTGCTGCGTCCGACTCGTTCGAACTCACGCCGAGTGGTGTGTTGCTCTACCGCGGCGAGAGAAAGGATCTCGCTCGGGCGTTTGCCGAAGGCGACGCCTTCGGGCTCGTCACCCTCGGTGGACAGCCCTCCGGGGAAGGGGCGGATGAGACTCTTCGCTATTGGAAAACACTCGCCGACGCCTTTGTCCGAGAACTTTGTCAGATCCCCGATGGCGTCGAGATCCTCCCGCCGATCCCCGCGCCTGATGCGTCGACCCTCGCCGGGTGGATCCTCGATGCTCCGCCGATGCGGGGCGCGGAATACCTTTCGCCGGAAGTTCTTCGTTCTCTATGGATCCGTCTCGAAGACTGGACTCGGGAGAGAATCGCTGGCGCGACAACCGTTGCGGCCTTCCTCCAGACCCATGCGCCAATCTGGTCGCGGGTTGGGCGCGTGACTCTCCACCTTGCCGAAAACAAGGCGGATCCGGAGCGTCCCTTCGCCTTTCTTGCCACCTATGCCTCGGGCCTTTCCCAGGCGGGACGACTCAGCCAGCTCCCGCTCGGAAAGGCGCTCCAGGAATACGGCGGGGCAAAGGATAAGGGTGCTCTGCTCAAGCTGCTCACTCCGGTCCACACCGCAGCCAAAGTTTGCCCGTTGATGGAGGATCTCGTGGAGACCGGTGATGTCTTTCACCCTCTCGCGTGGACGCCCGAGGAAGCCTATTGCTTCCTCCGTTCCGTCCCGCAATACGAAGACGTCGGCCTCCTCGTGCGCCTGCCAAATTGGTGGCGGAAACGGGGGCCCCGCCCCCAGGTCTCGGCTGTCGTCGGGCAGAAACGAGGGACCGGGGTCGGCCTCAAGGCCTTGCTCGATTTCAAACTCGAAGTCGTCGTGGAGGGGAAAGTCCTTTCGAAGAAAGAGATCGATGCTCTCCTCGCCGTCGAAGAAGATGGCCTTGTCTTTTTCCAGGGGCAGTGGATCGAGGTGGACAGGGAAAAGCTCAAAGAGGCTCTCGATCACTGGAACTCCATCGCCGCCGATGGCATTCCCTTCATCGAAGGGATGCGCCTGCTCGCCGGAGCCCCCGCCGATCTCGGGGCCGCCTCCGCCGATCCGGAGGAGCGGGAATGGTCTTTCGCACGCCCTGGCGACGAACTCACCGAGACCTTGCGACGGCTCGCCTCACCGGAAGTTTCACCGCCGCCCGCCGGACTGTGCGCCACACTCCGACCGTATCAGGCTCGGGGCCTCGACTGGCTCTGGTTTTGCACCCGAGTCGGACTCGGAGCCTGTCTCGCCGACGACATGGGCCTCGGAAAAACCATCCAGGTTCTCGCAGCCCTCCTCCGCCGACAGGAAGAAACTCCCGGCGGCCCTCCCGCCCTGCTCGTCGTACCCGCCTCGCTCCTCGGCAACTGGAAACGCGAAGCCGAAACCTTCGCCCCATCCCTGCGTCTGCGCATCGTTCATCGATCTCTCGGCAGTGTCGAGTCCTCAGACGCGAGCACTCTTGCCGATTGTGATCTCGTGGTCACCACCTACGGCATGGTCGCCCGACTCGACTGGATCGCGGCGACGCAGTGGAGCTGGATCATACTGGACGAAGCCCAGGCCATCAAAAACCCCGCCTCCGGCCAAAGCAAGGCCGTGAAAACACTGCGAGCCGAAGCCCGCATCGCTCTCACCGGAACTCCCGTCGAAAACCATCTCGGCGATCTCTGGTCGCTCTTTGATTTCATCAATCCGGGCCTGCTCGGCAACGCCAACCGCTTCCGGAGCTTCGTGAGTTCGCTCCAGGATCGGTCAACCGTCCACTACGCACCGCTCCGCCGCCTCGTCGCACCCTACATTCTGCGACGACTCAAGACGGACAAGAGCATCATCGCCGACCTCCCCGACAAGACCGAGATGAAGGTCACATGTGGCCTCGTCCCGGCGCAGGCACGGCTCTACGAGCGCACTGCAAAAACCCTCGCCGAATCTCTCGAGAATGTCTCCGGGATCGAGCGGCGCGGACTCGTCCTCGCTTACCTGATGCGATTCAAGCAGATCTGCAATCACCCCGATCAGCTCGCCAAAACGGGAAACTACGATCCGGCGCAGAGTGCGAAATTCCAGCGCCTCGCCGAACTCTGCGAGGAAATCACCTCGCGTGGGGAAAAGGCTCTCGTCTTCACCCAATTCCGAGAACTCACCGATCCGCTCGAAAATCACCTTGCACGCCTCTTCGGGAGGAGCGGACTCGTCCTCCACGGCGGCACGCCCGTGAAGCGGCGGCAGGAAATGGTCAACCGCTTCCAGAGCGAAGACGGCCCGCCTTTTTTTGTTCTCTCACTGAAAGCCGGTGGCACCGGACTCAACCTCACGGCGGCCTCGCACGTCATCCACTTCGACCGCTGGTGGAACCCCGCCGTCGAGAATCAGGCGACCGACCGCGCCTTCCGCATCGGACAAAAGCGGAACGTCCTCGTCCACAAGTTCGTCGTCGCCGGAACCCTCGAAGAACGGATTGACTTCCTCATTCACGACAAACAGAATATCGCAGATGCGATCCTCGAAGAGGGAGGCGAGAAGGCCCTTACCGAAATGAGCGACGCCGAATTGCTCGATTTCGTGCGACTCGATCTGGAGCGAGCCGAAACCCTAACCTAATGCAATTCGCGAAATGAGCTGGTACTACAAACCCTACGTCTCCGTGGCCCAACGCCTCGCCAATGGCCAAAAGCAACTCCAAAAAATGAGGAAAGCCGGGCGGGTCATCGAGCCTCTCGGCGAGCTGTCCCATCGCAGCAAAATTGCGATCAGTTTCTGGGGCCGCGCCTGGTGTGAGCACCTCGAGAGCCTTGGCGATTTCGCGAACCGCCTCCCCCGAGGCCGCACCTATGTGCGCAACGGATCGGTCCTCCATCTTTCCATTGAAACCGGAAAAATCACCGCCCTCGTCCAAGGTTCAGAACTCTACGAACAGACCATTCGGATTGATCCTCTCTCCAGTGAGAAATGGGAGCGGATCAAGAAGCGATGCCGGGGCGGAATCGGCTCGCTCATCGAGCTGCTCCAGGGAAAAGTCTCGAATGACATCATGGGCATCGTCACCGATCCGGCAGACGGTTTTTTCCCAAAACCGAAGGAGATCCATCTCGACTGTTCCTGCCCGGACTGGGCGAGCCTGTGCAAACACCTCGCCGCGATCCTCTACGGGGTGGGCGCGAAACTCGACCAGGAGCCGGAACTGCTCTTCAAACTACGCGGGGTCGATCACCGCGAACTGATTGACGAGGATGTCGTGACCACCGCGATCACCGGCAATTCCCAATCGGGAAGGCGGCGCTCGCTCGACTCGGCCACCCTCGGCGGTGTCTTCGGGATCGATCTGGACAACACCGCTGACTCGGCTGGGGAGGAGCCCGTTCCTGAAAATCCGAAGGCAAAGCGACCGTCGAAATCCCCCGAGGCCAAGGCCAGCACCAAGATCCATCCGAGAACCAAGTCCAATCCCAGGACCGAGACCCGCTCGAAAACACGGAAGCCGTTTCAGGCAACCCCTGCCGGAGTGAAAAAGCTGCGGGCCGCACTCGGTCTCTCCCGTGCGGAATTCGCCGAATGGGTGGGCGTCAGCACACAGAGTGTTGTGAACTGGGAGGCGCACCGGGGCTCCCTGAAACTGCGTTCCGCCAACCTCGAGAAGCTCGAATCGCTCCACCGCAGTCTGTCTTCGGAATGAGGTACCCGAAAGCCGGGGCCATCCGGAGAAGGTGATTTTCGCCCCTCAGCCTTTCGAGCCCGCCAGTGCGGCCTTGGCTTCGGCGAAGGACTTGTTCAGCTTCGCGAAACCGCTACCTTCGTAACCGGCTGTCTTCACCGCCTTCAGGACGGCTTGCTCGCCGGGGCCTTCAGTCGTCTTGGTGGAGACGAGGGCGGTTTTTGTCTTCAAATCGACATAGACATCGGTGATCCCGTCGAGCTTCTTCAATTCCTCGGTCACCGAGAAGGAGCAACTGACGCAGACCATTCCCGGAACCTTTACCTCGAAGGTGGCACCGGGTTCTTCGGCGCGGAGAATGGCAGGGGAAAGGACGGAGAGAATGAGAGCCGCGAGGGCGAGAGCAGTTTTCATATCAGATTTGGGGTTTCGGTTCCGGGAAACGTAATCCGGCGTAAAGAATTCGCAAATCGTGGTGCGGAATCTGTCTCGGAGATTGACCAAAGGCCCCATTCTGAGCATCTTCTTCCCGCAATCGCGCCATTATGAGATCCTCACGCATCCTTCCGTTTGTTTCCCTGCTCTTCCCTCTCCTGTCCCCGACGCTTCACGCCACTCTCGTCACAAAGGTGATCGAATATCCCGTCGGAAACGTGCTTTGCGAAGGCTGGCATGCCTACGACGACTCCCTCACCGGGAAGCGTCCTTCCGTGCTCATCGTACATCAATGGACCGGACTTTCGGATTACGAGAAGATGCGTGCAGAGATGTTGGTCGAATTGGGTTACCAAGTTTTTGCCCTCGATATTTACGGGAAGGGAATCCGCCCGCAGCCACCCGCTGCAGGAAAAGAAGCCGGGAAATACAAGGACAATCGCGCGCTCTTCCGGAAGCGCCTTGAAGCCGGTTTGCAAGTGCTTCGCGGTTTGCCCCAGACCGATCCGGGAAAGATCGCTGCCATCGGATACTGCTTTGGGGGCACCGGGGTGCTCGAACTTGCCCGTTCAGGCGCGAAGATCGACGGGGTTGTCAGTTTTCATGGTGGTCTCAGCACTCCATCGCCCGACGATGCGAAGAACATCGTCTGCGGAGTTGTCGTCCTGCATGGGGCGGATGATCCCTTCGTTCCGCCCGCAGAGGTCGCTGCCTTTCACCGTGAGATGAAGAACGCGGAGGTGAAGTACGAATTCATCGCCTATCCCGGAGCCGTCCACGCCTTCACCCAGAAGATGGCTGGGGACGATCCCTCCAAAGGGGCCGCCTACCAGGCGGAGGCGGATGCCAAATCATGGGAGGCGATGAAGTCCGCTTTTGCCAAATGGTTCGCAGCCCCCTGAGGATCGATCTTGCAGGTCACGGGCCGGATTCCGGTGCTCACCAAACTCATCGGTTTGATAGGTGCAGAGGGACTCGCTGCAGGCAGTGGATTGAGGCAATCTGAGGATCCTGACATAGAGAGAATTGTTTTCTCGCACCTCGCCACCGAAACGGTAAGGCGATGCGTTCCTACGTCCCGATCACATCCTTCTGCAAATCCCGCAACACCCTCAACTCGCC
>CALDKL010000501.1 GCA_937898895.1 uncultured Verrucomicrobiae bacterium
AGGGGGCGGCGGAGGTTTCGGAGCGGGCACGTGCAGCACCGGGAGGTCGGCGGAATGCTCCGGGGTCGCGAGCACGGTGACGAGTCCGACCGCCTCTCCGTCGGAGGCACGAATCGGAACGGAGCGTTCGATGACCGGCACATTTTCTCCGTTCCGTTTCGTGAGGAGCGCTCCGCGCCCGACGGCGGCTGCGGGGCGCTCCGTGGCGTTCTCGATCTCCCGAAGCGGGGCGATCACGTTGAGGGGCCGACTCCGGGCCTCACTTTCGGCCCACCCCGTCAGAGAACTCGCGGCGGGATTCAGATAGACGACGTTTCCATCCAGGTCGGTGGCGATGATCGCCTGCGGCAACTGCTGCGAGACCGCCGCGAGACCGGGGAGGCGCAGCGAGAGTCGCTCGCCCGCGATGTGGCGCTCCACCACCGACTCGAGGCAGACGGCGATTTCGGCATCGCTGAAGGGTTTGCGGAGAAAAGCGGCCGGCTGGGCAACTTTCGCTCGATCGAGGATGGATTCCTCCGAGTATCCCGTGACGAAGATGGAGGGAACGCCGTATTCCTCGCGGAGTCGACACGCCAGGTCGATCCCGTCCTCGGGGCCATCGAGCTGGATATCGAGCAGGATGAGATCCGCCTTGTTTCCTTTCAAAAAATCGAGTGCCTGGGCGGCGGAATAGGCAATCCCCGCGACGACAAAACCTCTCCGTCGCAGCGAGGCATCCAGATCGCGCGCCGTCACCCGATCATTCTCGACGATCAGGAGTCGGAGGCGGTTGGAGGGCAGGTCATCCATGGAGGCACAGGAGGGGCAGGAACCCCGCAGGAAGGGGGCGGGTCATGCTATATTCGAATCACCATAATTCGCAAAGAAAATTGCACGTCGGGCGGTTTTGCGGTGCCGCCCGGTGGTTTCGGCCGATCACGCGCCGAATTGAGGCACGACGAGGACCCATTCCTTGGCTGGATTCTCCGCATCGGTCGGTTCGAGACGACCCTGAATCTGCTCGGTGAGCAGCACGAGCGTTTCCACCTCTGATTCGCGGTCGGTGAAGACAAAACGGCGGTTTGTGCCCGGCCTCACCTTCAGTGAAAATCCGCCTCCGGAATGCGGGCTCAGGTGGATATAAAGTTCGGGACCGGGGCCGGGTTGGCGGTTCACGAGGACCAGTCGCATCAGTTCGCCGAGGAGCAGGCTGAAGGGTGTTGCCGTCTGGACATCGAGGGTGAGGTCTTCGTCGCCTGTCACGATTACCTCCCGTCGTCCTGGACCCCTGCCCAGGAGGGAACAGATTTCGTCGGCGAGATCCCGAATCAAAGGAAAGATCCAGACGATCCGGGTATCGTCGTAGGGACAGGCAAGGGCCACCGAGCGCAGTCGCATCTGCCATTTCAGGAACGCTTCTCTCGCCTCCTCGCCCTGCGGCTCGAGACTGAAGAGACTCGTGACCAACTGAAGCTGGTTGCGGAAACGGTGTTGGCGGCGCTCGCGAGAAGCCTGGGGTGAATCGGGCGTGGCCTGGTTCCCATGGACCCCGATCTCTCTGGATTGCGCCTCGTTGAGGACCACAATCGATCCCCGAGAGGAGTCTTCGTGCTCGAGGGCAAGGTGCTCTGCGGTGATCCCATCGGGAAGTGCTACGCTGGAAAAAACCACCGGCTCCGTTGACCCCGCCGCGAATCCGAGGAGTTTCGCCGCCGCATCGTTCGCATCCGCGATCTTTCCCTGTGTATCGAGGTGCAGCATCGCGAGAGGAGAGCGTGCAAAGGCGAGCGAGTGCCAGCCATCGCGCTCGCGCAGAGCCCGCTGTTCGGAGAGGTTGCGCACTACGGCGAGGATTTGCCCCTCGCCACAGGCGGACAGAGTCACGGAGAATTCGTAGGGGGACTTCTCCGAACCGCGCACCTCAGCATGGACGGAGCGGCCTTCCTGGCTCAATTGCTCGCGGCAACGGTCGAGGAGATTGCCGAGGACGGGCCAGGCCTCGGCGGCGGGCCGACGACGCCAGTTTTCTTCGGGGTGCAGCTCGACCCAGGTCTTCGGCGGAGGAGAATAGTCGGCAATGGTGCCGTCGGGTTCGATGAGGAGGATCAGGTCGGGCGTGGCGTTGAGCAAGGCCTGGGCCTTCTTCGAGAGATTGTGAAGACGCGCCCGGATTCGGCTCGCCTCGGAATCGGAATCGATGGGTTCAAACAGATAGATTCCCATCGCCGGGACTTCGGTAGGCTCTCCGATCGGGCAGTAGATCAGGCGAAGGCGCGTTTCACTGCTGCGAGACTCCGCCTCGGGAGTACCGGCGGGATGGCGCGTTCTCAGCCAGACTTCGCGAACGACAGGCTGGGGGGAGGGGGATATCTCCGCCTGTCCGGTGAGGGAGGCTACCGCTTCGGCGAGTTCATCGGCCTCGTCGGGGTGTAGCAAACCCGAGAGGGTGTGGAGGCGGAGTTCCTTCAAAGAAATCCCGCAGAGCGTGAGGAAGGCGGGATTTGCATCAATGATCCGACCGGAGCGGCCGACCAGCACGGTCCCGCTCCGGGTATGGGTATACAGTGCCCGGAATTTCAGTTTGCCAAGTCGCAGGGATTCCTCCGTTCGGCGTGCCTCGGTCACATCTTCGAGCATGAGCGTGATACCACCATCCCGAAGCAGTGAAGAGCGGAATTCGATCTCCTTCGGTTTCTGGTCCGCCGTTCGCAGCGTAAAGGTGCGGGTGAGTTGCGCTCT
>CALDKL010000502.1 GCA_937898895.1 uncultured Verrucomicrobiae bacterium
GCATCGCGGATCGAACTTGTCTTCTTCGATGGCGAAGAGGCATTCGGCACGAACATCACCGCGAAGGACGGACTTTACGGGAGCCGACACTATGCGGCCCAATGGTTGCTGAAGTCCGCGAAGCAGCGCCCTCGCTGGGGAGTCCTGCTCGATATGGTCGGCGATGCGGATCTGAACGTCCGTGCGGCGGTGCAGATTCCGCGCCAGTCCATCCGCGATCTTGCCGAGGCGAAGGAAAAAGGCGGGTATGTCGTCGAGATCGAAGCGGTGGAGGATGCCCTGCGGGGAGCCTCACGCGATCTGCTCGAGGCCGCGAAAGACCTCGACCTTCGCAATCACATCGGAATCAGTGCCGACTACATCATCGACGACCACATCCCCCTGAACGTGGTTGCGGGAATCCCGACGATCAATCTGATCGACTTCGATTACAAGCCCTGGCATACCCCTGCCGACACGCTCGACAAACTCAGTGCCGAGAGCCTCGGAATGACCGGTCGGGTCACCTTGCGGTTGGTGGAGAAGTATCTGCTGACAAAATCGATCCTGTCTCGACCCTGACGAAGATCGGGGCGTGGCCCGAGGCGAAGGAGGCTGCGGCGAGTCCGCAGCCCCTGGAAGCGACCGCAACGTCACTTCGCCTTGAAGGAATCCAGCACCTTCTGAAAGTAGCGCTCGCCCGTCGCATCCTTTTTCGGGACGATGCCCCAGAACTGGGCAAGGGAACCGTTCGGCAAGGCGATGAAGGCGACGGTAAAGTTGACGGCCTCACTCGTCCGTTTGTAGACTCCGGTTCCCTTTACTCCGGCAAAGGGCAGGCCATTGCGCTCTCCGATCGCCGCCTTCTCCAGGACGACGTCCGCGTAGCTCTCGGCGAGCCATTCTTTACCGGACTCCCGTGCCGCCTCGGCGGCCTTCTCGATCTCCTTTTCCGAAGTCATCACCTTCGCGCGGAACCACATCACGACCCCGGCGGGACCGGAGACTTGAAAAAATTGGTCGTCCGACTCGGCCCGGGAGAGCTTCCAGTTCTCCGGAACTTCGATCGAAAAGAGAGGCTTTTCGTTGTTGGGGTAGACGATCAGATTCTCCGCTGCGGCGCGTCCGGCGATGGAGAGAATACAAACGGCGAGAAGCGTGCGGATCTGTGGTTTCAAAAACAAGTTCATGATAGGATAGTTTGGAGTCTACGGATTGGAGCATCGGCCCGTCGAAAGGTTCGGGAGGACCGGCCAGGTCTTTATAGGGAGAGATCGAATGGCAATCAATCCAATTCTACCGGATCGGTCCGATTTTCCTCTCTCGCCGATCCCGAGCCCATTCACTTCAGTAGCCCACTCCCGAAGGCGTGATCCTTGCACCTGCACAACTGCTTCTCTGCACTTTTCGGAGGCCATTGAACGTTCTTCGAAGTTCTCACGAACTTCGCTACACGAGCTGAAATCCGAGAACGTGGCGCGGGGGAGCATAGCCCGCGATTCGCCTCCAGGTTTCCATGGATCCGGATCACCGTTTATTCCGGCTGAAGTTGGCCCTGAGGTTCCGGTTTGATGTCAGTTCGAACGTGTATCTCAGCGAGTTCGCGACCCGCCTGGTGCCCTCGGTCCAACGATCAAACCGATAACCCCGCTTCGGCCTGGCACTGACCGTGCGCACCGATCCGTCCGCAAATTTGCCACCGCCCGCGACCGTGCCTCCCTTTTTCGGATTCGCGGAGACGGCGAGGGTGCGCTCCGGCACAAAATGGGCAACCAACGAGCGGTCGGCATCGAGGGTGAAGGTATAGCTGGGCGAATTGCTCACCGTCGCCTCGTCCTCCGACCACCTCGTGAACCGATAGGCGGCCGCAGGGGTGGCGGTCACGGTGCGCTGGGAACCCTCCGCGAACGATCCTGCGCCCGCAACGGTTCCTCCCGCTACCGGCGAGGCGGAAAGGCTGATGGTGCGGTCCGAAGCGCTCCGGACCAGCAGGAAAAGGTAGCGGGACTCGGTCGTATTGTTACTGAGTTCGGTGAACAGGGCCTGGCCCGACACGGAACCCGGCGTCCGTGTGTTGGCATTTGCATTCAGCGTGAAATCCACCGTGACCGGTGTCGGACCGACGGTGAGCAAGCCGGTCGGGGTCCGGTCCGCCCAGGTTGCCGAATGGGTGATCGAGACATTCACCGGGCCGGAGGGCGCAGTCAGGGTGTAGGTGAATGTGGTGGGGGTGAACGGCCCGCCCTGCGGTCCTCGGAACTCCGCGTTCGTCTCCGGCGTGACGATCAGCGTCCGGTTGATCCGGATCTGGAAGGTGCCGGTCTCGTGCGGATTCGAGCCTGACTTGTTGCCATCGACCGCGATGTAGTAGGTCGCTCCCGCCGTGGCATTGAAGGAAAGGCTGGGAATCTCAAACTCTGCATCGTACTGGGCGATGCTGGTGAGCGCGTTCACCGCATTTCCGGTGTAGATGCCGATGAGTGGCCGGAAATTCCGCTGCGGGAGGTCCAGGATGAATTTTTTCGAGACCGGAGCCGTGAATTTCCACCACACCGAGCCCCCGCCGTCGTCGCCTCCATGGTCGGGTTCGCCCGACTCCTTCGTCGCGGCGAGATTCGAGCCGTCCAGCACCGTGCCCAGCGGGAGGTCGATCGCATTCGCGAAAGCGTCGTTTGATTGGGCGCTCGCTCGCGATGGGAGCACCGAGATCAGCAGGGCTACGAGAGCCGTCACGAAGGGAGCGAACAGGGCGCGACCAGCTGCGGCGAAAAGCCCGTCCCCGGGCATCCGATGGGACGAACGCGGAAGAGTGTTCATTCTAGGCGGGAGGAGTCCGCGACCGTGTTGTTGATGTGCTCCCGTCGCCGGAAGCACTGGTGGGAAGCGATTCGGGAAACCAAAAGGGTGCCCGAGTGCATCTACCGCGAGGATGGACTTACTCGATCAGAAACGTCAAGGACTATTTTTTGAAACCTGCCTGCCGCGATTCGCCCGCCGACTCCGTTTCTTCCCGCTCTGTGCCGGGGAGCCGGTTCACTTCAATTGGCCGCTTCCGAACACCAGGTACTTGTAGCTGCACAATTCCTCCAG
>CALDKL010000503.1 GCA_937898895.1 uncultured Verrucomicrobiae bacterium
CCTCGCCATCTCGGCGACACGCTTGCGCACGGGTAACTACGGCTGAATAGTTACGTTTCAACGCGATCAATGCGCCGACGAGGAGAATCGCCCCGAAGAAGGCCGGAATGAGGGCGGTGACGGATTGTTTCGTCGCGCCGATGGCCTCCCAGGCAAAATAACCGATGAGACCGGTGGCGATGAGAAGGGCGGAGCAGAGGAAGGCGAGGTTTTTCATGGGGGATACGCTTGCGGCAGGGAGGCGGGAAGTCAATCGTTTCCCACGCGATCCGGGGTGCCTGGAGGGAGCGGCACGATTCTCCTCCATTCGCCGGGGGCGAGATCTTCCGGGAGGTGAAAGGGACCGACCCGATCGCGGTGCAGAGCGAGCAGACGGATGCCCTCGATCCGGTGAAACATGCGTTTGATCTGGTGGTAGCGGCCCTCGCAGAGGGTCACCCGTGCGCAACGGTCCGAGAGAAGTTCGAGCCGCGCTGGTTTCGTCGTGAGGTTCTCCGTCGCAAAGAAAAATCCTTCCGCGAAGCGATCCACCGCCCAGGGCGGAATGGGGCGATCCGTCTCGACGAGGTAGGACTTCTCCACCTTGTTGCCCGGGCGGGTGAGCGACTCCGACCAACGTCCGTCATTGCTCAGCAGGACCAGTCCCGTGGAGCTCCGGTCGAGACGTCCGGCGAGATGAAGGGTGTTTTTGTCAGGATGATCGATCAGATCGAGGACGGTGCGGTGAATGGGATCCGAGGTGGCACTGAGAACGCCTGCCGGCTTGTGGAGCATCAGGTGGAGGCGTGCCGCGCCGACTTGCACCTCGATTCCCTCGCAGACGATCTTCTCGAATCGGGAGATCTCTCGCCAGGGCAATCGCTCGGGCATTCCGTCCACCGACACGACTCCACCCGCAATCCGGTCGCGGGCTCCGCGCTTGCCGAGGCCAAGGCGTTTTGCGAGAAGGGATTCGAGTTTCATCCGATCCGTGGCGAATTGCTTCAGAATCCCTTTCGCCAGAGGAAGTCGAGCCCGTAGTCGGGGTAGTAGGTCTGCACGATGAACGCGACGAGGAAATAATCCACGATGAGATGGACGAGGAGCACCCAGAGCAGGCTTTCGGATCGTTCAAACATCGCGCCCTGGGTCCAGGCAAAGAAAAAGACGATGACGATTCCGCAACCGGTGAAGGCCATGTCGTAGAGCACCGCCGTGTAGAGCACCGCCTGCACGGCGTTAGCGACGCGGAAGGAAAAGAGCGAGCGCAGCAGGGCGAAGGCGGTGTTGACAAAGAAAAGTTCATCCCAGATTCCAACGAGATTGATCCCGGCAAAAAGTCGCCGGATTTCCGCCGGATCGGGTTGGGGGCCGAGGGTCCAGTGCCGGAACAGCTCGTCCGCGAACAGGGTGCGGTTGCCCCATTCGTATCCTTTCAGCACTCCCCAGGCGAGGGGGATGGAGAGCAGGGTGTAGAGGACATCGTGTTTTCTCCAGCGGACCGGCCAAAAGCGATAGCGGATCACTCCGCCGTCTCCGAAACGGGAAACGAGAGCGGGCACGACGATGACGAGGGTGAAGGGAATGCCGACGCGAAGGAAATTCGCATCGGAAAGGCCGGGATTGATGTCGCATAGCGCGAGGATTCCGATACATCCGAGGAGGAGGGCCAGGCGGCGGCGCAGCCTGGGTTCCGGATCTTTTGCGACGAGCCACGCACAAAGGAGAAAGGCGGGCAGGCCCGCGAGCCAGAGTCCTGCGGGGATGAGCAGGATCGTCGCCGCAGCGAACGCAGCGAGGAGGATGGATCGGCGCGGGTTGAGACTGAGATCGAGGCTAGTGTAGTGATCGCCAAATTCGTGCACAAAATGTACTTTTTACGTTTT
>CALDKL010000504.1 GCA_937898895.1 uncultured Verrucomicrobiae bacterium
ATGATGAACACCTTCGCCGCCGGAATGGTGCCGGCCGCCGTCATCATCATCGGGAAGGCGCGGCCGAACGCTTCGGCCGCCTCGATCACTGCGCGATAGCCGGCGAGATTCGCCTGCGAGCTGATCGCGTCCATCTTCTGGGCGAGGGTGGTGCGCGGGACCATTTCGAGACTGATCGCGCTGACTCCCTGGGAGGCGAATTTCGCGATCAGATCCGTTTCGTGGAAGGGATCGAGAAAGCTGAGGTGAATCGCACCGGATTTCAGGATCGCCACTTCCTCCACCGGCGGCTTGCGGACGCGCACGACGAGATCGGCGGTCGCCAGCGCGGCGGGGTGATCGGTCGCGATTTGCGCACCGACCTCGGCGTAGGCACTGTCGGGATGATCACATCTCGCGCCGATGCCCGATTCCACGATCACTTCGGCCCCGAGTCCGACCAGTTTTTTCACCGCAGCCGGATCGAGGGCGGCACGGGTTTCGATGGGATCGCTCTCTTTGGGTGCGAAGATCTTCATTGCCGATAAGCCGATGCGCCGGACGATCATGGCGGCAACCGGGGAGTCCCGTAGTGTAGCTGCGGGCAGGTGGGTGTCGAACGGATTTCTGAGAAAGTGCGCATCGCTTCGCACCGACTTCACTTCCTCGCCTTCCTCGCAATCCCGTTGGGATCCTATTGACGAATTCCGGAAAATCCGGCTAAAGTCCGTATCCGTTCCTGATCAAGGCGCACCACCCTGGATGCGAAGCCTGTCGTGAGTGTCACCACACCCCATGAGAAAGCATTTTTCTTCCTTCCTGCTGACCCTGTGGAGAACGACGGCGAGTGAAGGGATCCCAGGAGGACGTCGGCCGTGGGAGATGGCGGGGATCTGCCGCTCTCGAGTGCCTTTCAGCGCGAAAAGGAGCATGTCGCGGCACTCCGACAGCTCCTCGCATCGCCCGGGAACGATCTCGCCACGCTTGCGCGGAAGCCTCCCGGGCTTCCCGATCTTGCTCCGGAGGCTCCCCAGCCCTTGCAGCAACTCAGGGCGACATGGAACCATGAGACCGCAAAAATCGACAAGGGGCTGGAGGATACCTTGATCCCATCCCTGAAGGCCCTCGAGTCGGACCTGACAAAAGCGCGAAATCTGGAAGCAGCCCAAACCGTTCAGGCCCTGCGCACCGTCATCGAAGTCAACCGCGGAGGCAGCGGCGGAGAAGCCCCTGCGAAGGCGGCACCCTCATCGCCAGCATCCGGGAGCGACACCTCCACGGACCGCCCCCGTGAGGCCACCGCGGATCGGCCGTTCGAAAATGAATTGAAGATGCGATTCCTGCCCGTCGCCATCATCGGCGGACCAAGCGCTGGAAAAACGGTGCTGTTCAGTATCTGGGAAACGAGAGTTTCGGACTATGCGGCCTACGCGAAGCGAAATCGGAAGCTGGACCCGACCTGGGAAAATCTCAAAGTGTCGGGCTACGAGCAGGAAGAGAACCATCCGGTAGTCACGGTCCTCTGGGCCGAAGCGAAGGGATTTTGTGAGTGGCTTACGGAGGATGAACGAAGAAGTGGCTCGATCGGTCCGGCAGATCGCTATCGTCTCCCCAGTGACCACGAATGGAGTTGTGCCGCCGGAATCGGCGGACAAGAGGATGCCACCGCCACCCCGATGATGAAGCGGGGCGCACTGCAGCAGCAGTTCTGGTGGGGATCGGAGTGGCCTCCGGTCGGAGTCTACGGAAATTTCTGCGGAGAGGACACCACTTTCCGTGTTTCCATCCCCACCTATCGGGACGGATTCCCCTTCACAGCTCCGGTGGGTTCCTTTCCCAAGGACCAGATCGGCGGATTGTTGGACCTGGCCGGAAACGCAGCAGAGTGGTGCGAGGACATGCTCGACCCGGCAATGGCAGGCAAA
>CALDKL010000505.1 GCA_937898895.1 uncultured Verrucomicrobiae bacterium
TCGCCGTCGTCAACGACCTCTTTCTCACCTTGCTCGGCTTCGAGCACGGCGAGGAGGTTTCCACGGCAAGGATCCTTGATGCCTTCGCGGAACGCGGTGGATTCGGACGCGAACGCGCCGAGGCCTGGCTTTCGAAACACGGCGGCGGGAAGATCATCGCTGAGGAAGTGGTCCTCTCGCTTCCGGAGAAGCGTGTTCTCAACGTGTATTCGGCACCGATTCGCGATCTCCGAGAGCACCTCATCGGTCGCGTCTGGACCATCGTTGACCTCACCGAACAGCGCCAACTCGAAGAAGGACTCCGCCAATCCCAGAAGATGGAAGCGGTCGGGCAACTTGCCGGTGGCATAGCCCACGATTTCAACAACCTGCTCGCGGGGATCCTCGGCAATCTCGCCCTTGTTAAAATGGATCTGGGCGAGAGTGTCGGCGACGATGCCCGCGAAAGCCTCGCGCATGCAATCAAGGCGGGAGAACGTGCCGCCGACCTCGTCAAACAACTCCTCGGCTTCTCCCGCCGCAGCCGACTCGATCTCAAGTCATGCGATGCCAATCTCGTCCTCACCGAAGTCCGCGATATTCTTTCGGCGACGATTGATCGGCGGATTCACATCGACCTCGGCCTCGAGACCGCTTCGTGGCGTGTCATGGCCGACGTGGGCATGCTCGGCCAGGTCATCATGAACATGGCGGTGAATGCGAAAGATGCGATGCCAAAGGGCGGGAAGCTCCGCCTCCTCTCAAGCAATCGCGTTCTCTCTGCTGCCGATCTACGGGCACACCCCGAGATCGCCCCGGGCGAATTCGTTTGCCTCAGCGTCGAGGACGAAGGCGAGGGCATGCCCATTGAAGTCCAGGCCAAGATCTTCGAACCGTTTTTTACGACCAAGGAACCCGGAAAAGGGACCGGACTCGGCCTGGCCACCTCCTTCGGGATCGTCAAGCAACTCGGAGGCTGGATCGACTTCCGTTCGGCTCCCGGCGAGGGCACTCGGTTCGACATCTATCTGCCGCGCAGCACCGCTGCCGAGGCGATCAACCCCTCAGCCCAGAACCAGGGAAGCAGCGGTGGGGCAACGCTCGCCCCCTCCCGTACCGGAGAAACAATCCTTCTGGTCGATGACGAGGCAGTTGTCCGGCGGATTGGGCGAACCCTTCTTTCCAAATTGGGGTATCAGGTCATCGAGGCCGCTGACGGTCTTGAAGCGATCGAGATTTGCCGTAGCCGGGGCGGCGAGATTCACCTCGTCCTGCTCGACCTCACCATGCCCAATCTCTCCGGAAAGGAGACCTTCGCACGCCTTCGCGAAACCCATCCCGACCTGCCTGTCCTGATTTGCAGCGGATACCTTGTCGATCTCAATGAGTTCACCCGCGAATGCGGGGCCAGTCCCGATGGATTCGTGCAGAAACCATACAGTTTCGAGGACATGGCCGAGATGATACGCAAAATGCTCGACCACCAGAGCCACGCCGCCTGAAGAGCACCCTCGGATGCTGGCTTGCCTTCGGAATCCGGAAGTCAGCACGAAAACACATCCTCGGACGGGCTGGCACCGATCGTGCGAACGCAATGCCCCGACGCCGCGAGGTGGTTGAGGCAGTGGTAGACCTCTTCGACATCGGCATTTCCCACCGTCGCCGCCATTTTTTCAGCGGTGTACCCCGCCGATCCCGTTTCGGAAAGGTGGCGACGCACCGTGTTGAGCACGTTGAGGAAAACTCCGGCGGCCTTCTTGCCCGCTTCCACGCCAGGCTGGTGGTATGCGTTGATGTGCACGAGGCTCGCATAGAAGGAGACCGCGCGTTCATAAAGGGCGATCAGCATCCCGAGGGAAAAGGGCGTGAGTTCGTCCAGCGAAAGGGTAAGCGACGGGCGCCCGTTGTCCGCTAGGGCGCACCGAGTACCTCGGAGGAAGCCCTGCAGGTAATCGCCGGTCGTCGAGCCGGACTCATCGACACCGATGGATTCGCCAGAGCGGATCCGCCGCACTTCGATGAAGGTGGCGAAGAAGTTTGGAAGACCGTCGCGCAACTGCTGGACGTAGGCATGCTGGTCGGTGGACCCCTTGTTTCCGTACACCGCGATGCCCTGATGGACCTCTTTTCCGTCGAGATCGAGAGCCTTCCCGAGGGATTCCATCACGAGTTGCTGCAGATATTTGCTCATCAGGTCGAGCCGATCACAGTAGGGGAGGATGACCATATCCTTCTCTCCCCGTCCCTTGCCCGCGTGGTGCCACATCAGGGCAAGCCGCATCGCCGCGTTGGTTGCTTCGTCAGGGATTCGGGTCTTCTCGTCCATCGCCGCCGCCCCGGCGAGGAAAGACGCAGTATCGAGCCCGAGAAGGGCTGCCGGGAGCAGCCCCACCGCGCTCATGACCGAAGTGCGCCCTCCGATCCAATCGGCCATGGGGAAACGCGCGATCCATCCCTGTGCGGTCGCGTACTTGTCGAGAAGACTCCCTTCGCCCGTTACCGCGACCGCGTGTTTGGCGAAATCGAGTCCCCGTGCCCGGTAGGCCACCTCCGCCTCGAGCATGCCGTTGCGGGTCTCCGGAGTTCCCCCCGATTTGGAGATTACAATCGAGAGCGTTTCGGCGAGTCCGTCGCCGAGGGCGGCAAAGACATCATCGATGCCTCCCGGGTCGGTATTGTCGAGATAGCGGATCCCAACCGGAGCGTCCGCAGGAAGGAGAGCCTTGGCCACGAGCTGGGGTCCCAAGGCCGATCCGCCAATCCCGATGAGGAGAACCTGGCGGAAAGCGTTTCCATTGGGAGCGACAATTTCACCATTCAAGACCTTCGCGGCAAATGAGGTCACCGCTTCCCGGACTTCTCGGATCCATCGGCCTTCCGCCTCCGGGGCGATCTCGGGGGTGCGCAGCCAGTAGTGCCCTACCGCACGACCCTCGTCGGGATTCATGATTTCCCCTGCCTCGATGGCAATGCGATCCCGAAAAGCCCGTTCGATGTGGCTCTGCATCTCCTCGGACCAGACCTCGGGTGCGCCCATGAGGCTGCAATCGAGAGCAAACCCGAGTTCAGGATAGCGGAGGACGGATTTCTGGTAGGTTTCCCAATCGCTCATAATTGGGTTTTATGTGCGGCAATCTGGCCCTTTTCGCAAAGGGTTTCTCCATTTCATGCCCTCTCCGCACGCTCGAATTCAAATCAAAACACTTCACAACTGGCACCGCTTTCGGGACCATTTCTTTCAGGAGGGAAGACCAAATGTGTCGGTGCAGGAATTGGGCCGAAGCGCTGGCTCGGGCTCCCCTTCGTCCTTCTCGAAAAACCTGGGGACGCGAGTCGTCACGATGTTGATCCCGTGAGGCGGAGCCACTGGCAGAGCATGGTGACGGAGCCGCACCCCGCCTGACACCAGCCTCGGACCGTCCACCACAACAGAACCAGGTGCGGCGCGGCGGAGCATTCCCACGGTCCCGACCACTTGCCCAAAGGCATCGAGGAAAGGCTCCACAGTGACGTTGTATCGCTGCCCTCCGA
>CALDKL010000506.1 GCA_937898895.1 uncultured Verrucomicrobiae bacterium
GGGCACTTCCTCCTTCTGCGGCCAGGCGGGAATGCCCTGGGGCCAGATGGGGCGATTCGTCCAGGCGTGGACTTCCACGATGTCACCGATGAGACCCGCCTGGACGAGTTCGACGACTCGGCGCATGTGGTTGTTCGCCTGGGCCTGATTGCCCATCTGGGTGACCACTTTGGTTTTCTCGGCGAGTTCGGTGAGGAAGCGGGCTTCCCAGATGCCGTGGGTGAGCGGTTTCTGGCAATAGACGGCACAGCCTTTTTTCATCGCTGCGGCGGCGGCAAAGGCGTGGACGTGATCCGGGGTGGAGACGGTGACGGCATCGATCTTGTCGCCTTCGGTCTCGAGCATCTCGCGCCAGTCCTCGAAGAACTTGGCATCGGGATAGGCCGTGCGTGTCTTGGCCCAGGAGCCGCCGAGGTTGGGATATTTCTCGACGTTGACGATGTCGCAGAGGTGGGTGATCTGGAATCCGGCATCGGCCGAGCCGGAGATGTCGCTGGCTCCTTTGCCGGAGGTTCCGATCCCGGCGAGGGTGATACGGGAATTCGCACCGAATACGCGACTGGGGACGACCTGGAAATTGAAGGCGGCGGCGGTGGCAGCAAGGCCTTTGACGAACTGACGGCGAGAGTTGGGATGTTCCATGGCGGGAAAGGTAGCAAAGGATCCGCGTGTCAATCAAGACCGCATATATGGGAGGGAGATCGGAGAGAGGACGAAGCGGGCGGCCGCGTGTTCGGAAGGCGGGCCAATGCCTCACGGCGCGGCTTTCTCGGGAGCCTTTTCTGCCTCGGGGGAGGTGGTTTTCTTTTTCTCCGGATTTCCGCCGGGCGGACGGGCCCCCTCGAGCCGTTTCTGCATCGCGGCAATCGAGGGATCGATGCGGACCATCTCCTCGAAGGTCACCTTTCGGAGCTTGCGATGGGCCTCGAGTCGCTTGCGGCGGAGCGCCTCGTCTTCTTCCCGGATCCGGGTCAGTTCCTCGCGGGCGGCTTTCACGGCTTCGGATTCCAGAGCAGCGGTTTCGGCTTTGCGGAATTTCTCGCGGTCTTCCGGCGAGAGGCTCTCGAGAAATCCGGGGGGGCGGATCTGCTCTTCGAACCCGCGCGGTGAGCCTCCCGTTCCTTTGCCTGGTTCGCCGGGGCCACCTGGCATTCCCATTCCCCCACCCGATCCCATGCCCCCCGCTCCCTGGAGTTTCGCAAGGACTCCCGCCATCGACGGATCGGCTTTTTCGACCGCCGACCGGATCGCTTCCTGGTAGGCGTCGCTGGCGTGTTTGATCTCCTCGCGGGCATTGATGACGGCGGGATCGGTCCAGACCTTGCGCAGGGCTTCGCGGAGCTTTTCCCGCTGCTCGGGACTGAGAGATTCCCATGCCGCGTTCCTCTCGTGTTCGGCACGGCTCCAGGTTCGTTTTTTGGACGGCTCTCCCTTTTGCCCGGGGCGAGGTTCCTTGACTTCTTCGGAAAATCCCGGACCGCAGGCAAGGAGGAGGGTGATCGCGAGGACCGACAAATAGAATCGGGGACGGGGAGCCTTCATTGGGGGAAACAGGGAGTTCTTAGGCGAATCAACCCGATCTCTCAAGAAAAGTTGCAGGAGTTTGCATTCTCTCCGAGCCTTCCCCCCGCCTTTTCCCCGGTTGAAGGTTTCCGCGATTCCGGTGATCGTGGATCATCGTCCCCCTCCTCCGTTCTTCGTCTGTTTCCCGATGCCTCTTCGTTTCCGCCGCTTTCCTTTTCTCTCTGCCGCAATCCTCGCACTGCTGTCCGCGCGCCTTTCCTGGGTCGGCTCCGGTGTCTGGGGGGTGATGGCGCTCCTCCTCGCCGCCCTGTGGTTCGGAATTGAACTGGTGCGATGGCTCCTGCCCCCCAAGGAGTCGGGGAAAGCGGTTGCGACTTCCGTCCGGACCACCCCTGCCCAGACCGCCTCCGCTCAGACCGCCCCGGCTCAGCCAACAAACCAGTCGCTCGTATCGCTGGTGTTTTTCCTCTCCGAATCCCGGCAGGTCGACGAGAACTCCATCACAAAATGTGTCGTGGCGGCACTCCATTTGACCCCGGAGGTGCCGACCTCGAATTTGAGGTGCGTCGTCGAGCCCTTCGACCCGCCCGACCCAAAGCCGTCGGAAGCGCACATCCGGCATTTTATGGTGTGGCTTCGCGAGGGCTTCCTCGCCGTCCTCGTCTCGGACCGTCCCTATATTGAAAATCCGAAAGACTTCGCACGCGATTCGATCCGCGACAAGCGCCTCCGCTCTGCCGTCGAGCGACACCTCGCCTGGATTTCGGTCGATTTCGTCAGTTATGATTCCGATTTCAAATTCCTCGATCAGGACCCGATCCAGTGGACCTACCAGGCCATCGGAAAAATCCTCGCGTCCATGGCCGGACCCGACTGTCTCGCCGTCTACTGCCCGGAACTGCAGCGCTGCAATGAGTTCGACCCCGGGCTGCTCGAAATTCTCTCGGGTCCGAATCCACTCTCCCTGTTCGAAGAACCCACCTTTGAACCCGTTATCGAGATCTCCGACAACAATCCCCGCATGGCTACGGCCGTTCGCGAGGCGGTCTCCCGCTGGCCGGAGTTTGTCGCCGCCTTCGAAGGCAGCGAACTGGCCGACCGCGACCGCTACATTGCAAAAGCGGAGTTTCGCGAGGGCAAGAAAGCCGAATACATGTGGGTGGCGGTCGAGGAAATCGAAGCAGACACCGTCACCGGCACGCTCATGAACGATCCCCACGAACTGCTCGACGTCCACCGGGGGGCTCGCGTCTGCTTCACCCTCGATCGGCTCAACGACTGGATCTATCCCGATCGCGGAGGGCGGCATGTGGGAGGCTTCACCCTCGACGTGCTCGCCGACGATGGCGAGATGTGATCGCTTTCGCCGCTGTCTCGTGCCGGGCAGACCCTCTTCACCCGTTGGCCGCACCCTCTCGGCTCACGGGGCGACTGGCCCGGTGAACTGCAGACCCAGCGACCAGTTCAGGAGTGCCTTGCTGTCCTCCTGCACCTGGGGACGGGCGCTCTTGAGCACCACCGAGATGCGCTCTTTCCCGTCCACACTCGCGCTGCAGACGAGGCAGTTGCCCGCCGCGTAGGTGAAGCCGGTCTTCATCCCGTTGCAGCCCTCCATGTCCGAGAGGACGCGATTGGTGTTCGGCAGGGTGTAGATCCGACCATCGTTGAAGACAAAATCATAGGTTTTCTTCGAGACCATTTCACGGAGGTCGGGATTCTGATAGGCCTCGAAGGCGGCGATGGCCATATCCCGTGCCGTCGAATACTGCCCTTCGGCCGGCAACCCATGCGGATTGACGAAATGCGAGTCGGTCATGCCGATGAAGCGGGCGTAGGTATTCATCTTTTCCGCAAACGCCTCGATGCTGCCCGCATTGTCGATGGCGAGACTTGCGGCGATGTCATTCCCGCTCTTAACCAGCAAGGCGGTGAGCAACTGTCGCCGGGTGTATCGCTCCCCCGGTTTCACCCCCACCACGGTCGGTTCGACTTCGAGAACCTCCTTCGGGATCTCCGCGAGAGCATCGAGATTCCCATCCTGACAAACCACCAACGCGGTCACGAGCTTCTGTGTGCTCGCCACGGGCACACGAGTCTCGGCCTGCTTCTTGTGGTAGAACTGCATCGTCTCCCCGTCGAGCACGGCGGCGTACTGTCCGTAGACCTCCGGGGGCGGCGGTCCGTTCCAGGTCTGCGGCGGAGGCAGCTTTTCGCGTCGCTTCACCACCTCCTCGCGCAGGCGCATCAGCTCCTCGAGGGAACGAACCATCTCCTCGCGCTTGCGGGTCGCCTGCTCGCGCTCGGCGATGGCATCCTCCCGAGCGGTCAGGGCGTCCTCGCGCGCCTTCAGGCTGCGCATGCGATGGGAGAGCTGATCGGCCAGCTTTTCGAGCATCTCGATGCGGACCTCTTCTTCCGTCTTTGGCGGCGAGGGCGACTTGCCCGCCGGTGGCGGAGGCTTGGGAGCCACGACCGGGGCCGACGAGGGCGGGGCGGCTTGCTTTTCCTCGAGCGCTCCCGCCTCTTGCGCAAACATCCCGCCCGGCACGACCGCAGCGAGCCAGCCGATCAGGAGCAGGGCGGGAAAAAGACGCGACATGGAAAACAGACAGACCTCGCCGGAAATACAATCAGGCCACGCCGCGATTGCAAGGGTGGAATTTCCAGAGGACCGGCCTCGCTTTTTCGCGTCCACCCCTGTTTTTTTCTTTCCCCTCCCCCCGGAACAGGCCAGATTCCGCGCCCAACCCGATTCCCCACCTCGCACCTCCCGATGAAAATCATTGCCATTGCCAACCAGAAAGGCGGTGTCGGAAAGACCACCACCTCGGTGAACCTCGGTGCCTGCCTCGCGGAGCGGGGAGTCAACATCATCATTCTCGACCTCGATCCCCAGGCGAATTCCACCAGCGCCCTCGGCTTTGTGCCCGGCGAGCACCCCAGCATCTACCAACACCTCATCGGCGGCGGCGATGTCTCCGAACTCGTCCTGAAGACAAAATACGAGCACCTTTCCCTCATCCCCTGCGACATGGACCTCGCCGGCTGCGAGATCGAAATGGCCCGCGAGGACGATCACCTCGTGCGGCTGCGCAATCTGCTCGCTCCCTTCAAGGCAAGTCATCCCGCCGACTACCTCCTCATCGATTGCCCTCCCTCTCTCGGCGTGCTCATGACCTCCGCCCTCGCCGCCTCCGACGAACTCATCGTGCCCCTCCAGTGCGAATACTTTGGACTCGAAGGCCTCTCCAAAATCGTCGGGGTCCACCAGCAAATCCGGGATTCGGGTGCCAATGCCGAAGTCGCCCTCGAGGGCATCGTCATGACGATGGCCGACAGCCGCACGAATCTCTCCACCATGGTCATCAACGACGTGCGGCAGTATTTCCCCGAAGTCACCTACGAAACCGTCATCCCGCGAAACATCCGGCTTGGTGAAGCCCCCAGCTACGGCCAGACCATCATCGACTACGCTCCCACCTGCACCGGTGCCGCCGCCTACCGCGCTCTCGCCGACGAGTTTCTGCGACGTCACGCCTGAGTTCATTTCGCCGAAAACCAGCGGCGTCCCTCGCACCGTCGACCCATGCCCTGCGGTCTTCGCGGGAAAATTCGCTGTAAAACCGGCGAAATGGG
>CALDKL010000507.1 GCA_937898895.1 uncultured Verrucomicrobiae bacterium
ACTACCGTCCACCTGGAGACGATTCGTATCGGGGGGATCGATCTTCCCTGCAACCACCGGGTGCCCTGCTGGATTCAAAAGCATCCCGATGGTTTTGGATACGGGGTCGAGATCCGTTTTTCCGGTCGTATTCTTCCCCTCGAGGGTCCGGTCGTTCCGGGAGGGTTTGATGCACGAGCCTACTATTTCCGGCAATCCGGCTCTCTCGGAAAACTGGAGATCCGGGATGGGGACACCCTCGAAATCCTACCCCGGCGGAAAGGATCTCGCCTCGTCGCGGCGGCCTACCGTCTGCGGGGGCGGCTCGAGGGGGCACTCCTGCTCGGAGTTCCGGCCTCTCTGGAGCCGTATGCACGTCTCGTCGCGGCAATGGCCCTCGGGGCACGAGAACAGTCTCCCGAGGAACTCGAAGAGTATTTTCGCATCAGCGGCACGATGCACTTGTTCGCGGTCTCGGGTTTGAATGTGGCGATTGTTGCCGGCATGCTCACGTGGATTGCGGCGGCGGTGGGAGTCCCGAAATCCCGCGCCGTCGTGATCATCATTCCCGTGGTCCTCTTTTATGCTGTCCTCACGGGACTGAGCCCCTCTGCGGTGCGGGCCGCCCTCATGGCCTCTGTCTTCCTCGCCGCTTATGCGATACGAGAGAAACCGAGGCTCCTCAACAGCCTCGGTTTTGCCGCGCTTGTTCTCCTCGCGCAGGATTCCCAGCAGTTGTTTCTGCCGGGCTTCCAGCTCTCGTTTGCGGTTCTCTTTTTCATTGCGGTGATGACCCCCTGGCTGAGCCAGTGGATGGCGGGTCCGTTCCTCGCCGATCCGTTTCTGCCGCAGTCGCTCATCCGACCCACTCGGCGAATGGCCGACCGTCTCAGCCGATCCCTTGCCTCGCTCCTCGCCGTTTCTCTCGCCTCGTGGCTCGGCTCGGTGGGGCTGCTCGCGTGGCATTTCGAAAGCGTTTCCCTCATTGGCATCGCGGCAAATCTCGTGATGGTGCCTCTTGCTTCGATTATCATGGGCATTGCCGCCGTGTCCCTTGCTTCCTTCGGATTGCATCTCACCTGGATCACCCTGTTGGCAAACCAAAGCAATGCCGCCTCTGCCTTTGCGCTGGCTGCGCTCGCCCAGGCGTTTTCCTCGATTCCTGGAGCGACCATCCACACGGGACATGACCCAAGTCCCCCTCGTGGGCGGGAAACCCTGCGCCTCGACATCGTCGGCGATCGAGGTGAAGGGGCGGCCTTGCTCGAGATCCCGATTGCGTCTGGAAATCCGATCCGTTGGATGATCGACACTGGCGGCGACCGCACTTATTCCGCGAGGATTCTGCCGCTGATGCGACACCGGGGGATCAATCACCTCGACACCCTTGTCCTCACCCACGGAGACGAAGGACATCTGGGAGCGGCCTCTCTCGCGCTCCACCAGTTCCACCCTTCGTTGCTTCTCGAGTCATCCGCAGAGAATCGGTCCCCCTTCCATCCGGAGATTGTGGAAGCCGCCCATCGTCTTGGAATCCGACGAATGGAGGTGGACAAAGGTCACCGGATCCATCTCGGCAACACGCTCGTTCAGGTCCTGTATCCTTCGAGTCTTCGTCCAGGGCGACTCGCGGACGACCGTGCGCTCGTGCTCAAGATCAGCCACGGTGGACAGAATCTTCTCCTCACCTCTGACAGCGGCTTTGAAACCGAGCGATATCTCCTGGAAACGGGCACCGATCTCCGTTCTGACCTTTGGATTCGCGGACAGCACCGTGACAGTCCCTCAGGATTGCAGGCCTTTGTCGAGGCGGTTCGTCCCCGCGCAGTGATTTCCTCTCATTCGGAATTTCCGGCCTCGGAACGGATCCCCGACTCCTTGCGACACCTGCTTTCCGAAAGGGGCATCCCACTGATTGAGGTCGAAGCAGCGGGGACCGTCACGGTGGAGTGCTCCGCCGAGGGGATCCGACTGAGTCCTTTTGCCGGACCGACCCAACCACTCCTCTTGCCACCCCGATGAGGCGGAAATCGGAAATTCCTCCCCGTCATTCTAAGAATTTCATCTTTCGCAACGTTTCTGCACGGAGTGTCGGTTTTTCCTCCATTTTCTTGGATCGAAGATCTCAGAAATTACGGTTACGGAAGTCGAATCAGCTAGTTTTTATAAAATATTCGTGATAGAGTGTTCGAGTTATCGGATGCGAGGATTGACTTTCCTCACAAAACGACTACAACAAGATCCGGTTCGCCCTTATGCAGACCCCCACAGTATCCTCCCGGATCGTTGGCTTGGCCTTCGCTGTCGCGGGGGGCATGGTTCTATCGAGTTGCACCAGCACGACTCAGTTCAGTTCGCTCGCGAAACTGCCGCCTTCGACAGCTTCGACGGCGGCTGCGCCTGCCGCGAACACTCTCACCGTTCCATCGGTTCCGGTGGATGGGGCGAGCCCGACTACCTCCGCCGCATCGCAGATCGTTGGTATTCCTTCTCCTGGCATCGATGCGCCTGCACAAATCGCGCCCGTCGATCCCGTGGCGATTCCGAAGCCCATTCCGGCCTCCCTTTCGGCTCCTGAAGTGATCCGCACGGTGCCGCGGACGCCGGTGGCCAACCGGCCCACCAACCAGATCATGATGGTGCGGACCACCGCCTACACCCACAGTGAATCCGATCACGTCCAATACGGACGCCAGAGCGCGGCGGGCAACACGCTTCGATACGGATCGCAGGTGAGAAGCGCTGCCGCCGACTGGTCGAAGTATCCTCTCGGCACCCGCTTCATGATCGAAGGGCTTCCCTACGAGTATGTCGTGGATGATTACGGTAGCGCTCTGGTGGGAACCGAGACGATCGACATCTACAAGCCTGAAAAGGGCACCATGAATGACTGGGGCGTGCGCAACGTCCCGATCCGCGTTCTCGAGTGGGGTTCCTTTGAGGAAAGCCGCAAGATCCTCGATGAACGAAAGAACGTTCGCCACGCGGACCATGTGCGCGAGATGCTGCACGAGATCGAAAAGAAGGCCCGAAAGGGGAATGCTCCTGGCGTCAACAACGCCTGAGAGAGGGCCAGGCCGGGCGGGGAAGGTTTGTTTGTTTCTTCCGGGGTTGACGGGTTGAGAGATCTGGACCTCACGCACCATGACCCGAGCGGAACGTTGTGACTACATCGCCAGGAGACTGGAAGAGCTTTATCCGGATCCCCCCATTCCCCTCTCGCATCGCGATCCCTATACCTTGCTGATCGCCGTGCTTCTCTCGGCCCAGTGTACCGATGTTCGGGTGAACCAGGTTACACCTGCCTTGTTTCAGTTGGCTGACAATCCCGCAGCGATGGCGCGGGTTCCGGTGGACAAAATTCGGGAAATCATCAAGCCCTGCGGGCTTTCCCCGCGAAAATCGGCCGCCATTTCCGAACTCTCGCGACTGCTGGTGGCACACCACGGGGGGAGCGTCCCCTGTGACTTCGACGCGCTCGAAGCACTGCCGGGTGTCGGCCACAAGACCGCTTCGGTCGTCATGAGCCAGGCGTTCGGAGTTCCTGCCTTTCCCGTGGACACCCATATTCACCGGCTCGCCCAACGCTGGGAGTTAACCAACGGAAAAAACGTCGCCCAAACCGAACGCGACCTGAAGCGGAGTTTCCCGAAGGATCAATGGAATCAACTCCACTTGCGCATCATCTTCTACGGGCGGGAACACTGTACCGCCCGGAGGTGCGACGGAACCGTCTGCGAGATCTGCCGCACTCTTTTTCCGGAGCGGGGTCGCCCTCGGAAAACCCGAAAATAACCACAACGGAAATCAGAAGGAGACCTGCAGATTCACCCCTCCGTGCAGGAGGTCGGATTGAGCGGGCCGATTCGCCCAGTCGGGAGCCCCATCCATGAGCCATCCATCCGGAGCGCCGAGGTACCCGAGGTAAGGGGTGAGAACCGTTCTGCAGTTCAGTTCGATGGGCACCGAGGCGCGCAGGAAATAGTGGTTCCAGCCGCTCGAGCGACCGCCCGTCTGCGATGTTGGAGCCGTTCCCCAGTAGTTGTCGGCAAAAGCCACTCCGCCACAGAGGACGAGTGGCACACCAGCGACATCAAATTGACGCTCCATCGAAACATCCCAGTACCAAGCCCCGTTCTCGTTGTTGTTGAGCGTAGGAATCGTCCCATTCCATGCGTTCGGAACATTGAAGTTGTAGTACGCGTTGTACTTGAGGAGGAGCATCTTCAGGTCCTTTGAAAGATGGAGACCGACCTCGCCACTGTTGGAGGGCCAGAGGGAGGTGTTGGGATTTTCCGGGTAGAACCATTGGGTGTAGCTGAGCGCGGAATCAATCCCGGCAAAGGAGGGAAGGCTGACTCGACCGGAAACCGAGAGCTGATCGTCGAAGATATTTGCGAACTGGTTGGGGCTGACGATGTTGGCGTAGTTCACGCCCAATGTCACCGGCAAAGGAAGGCCCTCGATGTTGTATTGCAGGCCACCCGAGGCGGTCTGGCCGCCGATGAGCAACCCTTTGTAAATGTAGTCTGAATCGTATCCCACCGAGAGACTGCCACCCAGGTCAACGCACTCCTCAATCGGAGTCTTGTCTACGGGGGCTTTACCCCAGTCTCCTGCATGAGTCGAGAGGGCAGCACCTGCAATGCAGAGGGCGGTGGGTAGGAATTTCATTCGAGTTTGCGGTTCACGTGTTTGCGGCCGAGCCTAGAGCGGGATGCGAAGGGGCGTCAAGGGGAAAGTGAATGATTTTCCGAGTTCTGCCATTGGGAAAGAAGCGCAGATGTTCGGGTATCGGAATGGCTTGGGAACGCAGAATGGTCTTGCGGCTCCTTTCCGCACCGTTTCTCAGAGTTGATACACGAACCAAAAACAAGTCGCAATCAGAATTTTTTTGACGGAGCGACCTCCGTGCTCCGGGAGAGCCGTTTCTTCGGAATCTCGCGGCGGGGCAATTCGGGGCGCAGGAACAGTAGTGCTGCGTCAATTTTGAAATGATAAATAATATAATCTTCATACTTGTACTTT
>CALDKL010000508.1 GCA_937898895.1 uncultured Verrucomicrobiae bacterium
AGGAGCGAATTCACCTTCGCGAGAGTCTCGCGAAGATCCTCGAGAGAGCCGTCGAATTCCTTCAGCACCGGCTGCATCGAGGCCAGAGTGCCCCCAAGGTCTTTCATGCCCTGATCGATCTTCCCAAATGCCGCCTCCGCTCCCGTCGCGGCGGAGCCGACCGCCCCCAGCGAAGTACGTGTTTCGGAAAGGAGAGGGCGAATCTCTGCGGAGGCACCCCGGAGATTTTCGGACGTAGTCTTCAATTCGGCGAGAATGAGGCCCAGATTCTCAAGATTTTGGTCGGTGAGCAGTTCCGTTTCGAGCTTGGCGGCGAGCTGCTCGGCAGCCCGCGCGGCGGCCCGGATTTCCACCGAGGCATCGCTCATCCCGTCAAAGGCCTCGCCCGCCTCGCCGGCCAGATCAGCGAGGTTTGCGGAAACCTCGGCGACGAGGCGGTGCCCCTCAGGAAGGAAGGAGCCCGTGGGCCGGTCGGGCGGGAGGATGCGGACAAAACTGTCGCCCATCAGCCCGCTCGTTCCCACCTTCGCGGTCGAACCCTCGGGGATGCGGTGTTCGCGAAAGATCTCGAGCGGAATCGAAAGCAAAACATGGTCCTTGTTCAGTTCGGGCATTCCCGAAACCCGACCGATGTCGATACCGCCAAGGCGCACCGGCACTCCCTCGCGAATCCCGGTGGCATCCTTCACCTCGACGATGATCGGATATCCACCCCGGCTCGTGATCGAAGCCCCGCTGAATTTCAGGACCAGCCCTCCGACAAGTACGGCACCCGCCAGGACAAACAGCCCGACGGAAATCTCGGTGCGTGTGGAGGAGGAGGACATCGGGAGCAGTCGGGCAGTATCGCGCGGATTCGAGGCGGTGACAATGGACAAAGGCGGGGAGATCCCGCCACTTGTCGGTCGCCCCCCCCCGCGAGGTCCGGCAAGCCGCGTTCGACGAACCACACGAGAAGGTCCGACCCCAGGGGAAGGACAGGTCTACCGGCAGGGGCCGTGCGAAATCCAATCGGAAATTTCGATATCGGGAAAGCGGGACAATCGAAAAACCCCGGAAAAAAAAGCGGACCGTTGCAAGGACCCCCGAGGTAGGCGTTTCTGACCACCCGATGCCCCAATCCGCGCCCGCCACTGAGACCGGAGTCTCCTTCCACAACGGCACTCTGTGCCTGGCGAAGGGATTGGTGGTCATGCGCATCACCGGGTCGCCCGTTCCGCGCTCGGTGATGCGCCGGGGCCGGGCGGGTGACTGGGAGACCTTCCGGCCCGAATTTCGCCTCATTTTTCCCTATCGTCCCGCACCGCCCCCGAAATTCCCTCCCGCTGCAAAGAACGGGTCCGGTGCCCAGATGCACTTCGATTTTTTCGAAGACCTTGCCCCGCGCCCGTCAGAACGCCTCCTGACCCCCGCCCAATGGAGGAAGAGGGCCTTTGAACAATTCCGATTTTCCCTTCCTAAGCGCCATGCGAAGATCCTCGAGCCCTTCCGGACGCACCAATGGCATCTCCTCATGATGCTGCACCACGATCCCGACGCGGTGGAGCTGGCCGAGTCGAATCCCGCGCTCGCCTTTGCCCTCGCCCAGAAACTCAATGCGGATCGCGATCTCATCGCCACACTTCGGTGCAGCGCCGTTCGCCAGCGCGACCTACTCGAAATTCTCGATCTGCCATCCTCGGCGGCGGCAGCAACCCTTTTCCGCAAGATCGATCCGCGTTCGGTGAACGGCGACAACTGGCCTGCCCTCGTCGAGGTGATTGGGAAGGCCGTGCGCGAGCCGAAATCGGGGCTCCATCACCTCAGCTCGATCAATGCCGGGGTCGTCGAAATTC
>CALDKL010000509.1 GCA_937898895.1 uncultured Verrucomicrobiae bacterium
AAGACCTTGGAATCCGAATCAGCGGGTTCGAGAACGGCGAGGTTGGCCTCGTAGTCGATGCCCTTGATGCGGGCGGTGACTCGCGCTCCGCTGGAAGGGTGTTCCAACTCCAGGTAGGTCGAGTTCACGCACATCTCCGCAGTGATGAGAACACGATTACCCTCAAGGACCGCTCCGAGCCCCCGCCGGGGAGTGGGCGCACCCTTTTCCCAGGGACGGAGGAAGCTGTAATCCTGCAGCGTCGCGTTGACCCGAATGATTGATTTCTCGGGGGCCGATTTCTGCGCGAGGAGAACGGGAGACACCGTCGTCGTGAGGATCGCGCCGAGGGCGCACGCGAGAAGGCGGGAAAAAGAGGAGTGGCTCATCGGGGATACAAGGGGAGTCTTCGAAGGGAACAAATCAGGCGGCCTTCTTGGCGGGGGACTTCTCGGCTGGTTTCTTCTCTTCCAGTTTCGGGCCAGGTTTTGCGTCGGATCCGGGTCGGGGGCTGCCTTCCTCCTTCGTTTTCGATTTCTCCGCGCCGTCACCCTCCGCCTTGAAAAGACCTTCGATTTCAAGAATTTCGGGCCGTTCGATAAAGTGATCGAAGCCGACATTGTATTGTGCCTTGATGCGGTCGTGCGCGACCTTCGCATCTTTCCGCTTCAGGACGAGAGGGCGCTGCTCGCCGACGAGGCGGACGATGTGATATGCCTCCCCACCTTCCTCGTGAAACTCTCCGTGGAAGGCGTCGTAGACATCCTGGAGCAAGGTAATCTTCTTCCCGTTGATCGAATCCACGACGAGATGCTTGAAGGTCTGGATGTGCGTGTTGGTGGCATCGGGCAACACTTCGGTGAGGACCACCACCTGGGGTCGCTCGCGGTAGATCTCGCGCTCGCCGTAGAAGCCGTAGAAATAACGGGTGCGCAGTTCGGTGATGTTGTGGGCAGCCATCATGTTTCGGTCGAGTGGCTGAAACTGGAGCCCCGCATAGAGCACGAAGTTTGGCTGGCTGTCGTAACGCACCGATTGGATCAGGTAGGGGATGAAACGTTTCAGCGTAACGGAGGCCTCCTCGCGCCGCCCCTCTCGCCAGATCTCCAGAGTCACGGTGTCTCCGGAAAATTTGCGTTCGATGACCTCGTTCAGGTCGACCCGCTCGCCCTCGATTTCGATGAATCCGTCCGAGGCGACCGGGTGTCCGTCGATGGAAAGCACGACATCCTTCATCCGGAGAATCCCACCGGCGGAGCCTGCGGAATCGGCCTTCGCCACCATCACCCCGATGCCATCATTTGGCAGCCCGAGGGCTCGGCGTTGTGCCGGATTGAGGAGGTTCACAAAACTCGTCGCGAGATCGACATAACGATCGTAGTGACCGTCTTCGACATCCTTCAAAAATCGCTCGATGACTGGCACGGGGATCATATATCCCGTATTCTGGGCGACGTCGCCGCTGTAGCCCTGAAAGGCCACTCCGACAACCTGGTTGTTTTGCAAGACCGGCCCGCCCGAGTTCCCCGGATTGATTGCAGCGTCGATCTGAATCGCGAGGTGGTTGTCCACGCCCGAGTGACTGTAACCGCGGAAGTCGATCCGCGAAACGACTCCGCGCGTCACCGAGATGCGGTCTCCGCCGATGGGGTAGCCCACCGCGATCACCGTCGTGTTCAGTTTCGGAATTCCGCCGATGAGGAGGGGCTGAATGCCCTTGAACCCGTCTTCGAAGTCGGCCTCGGACTCCAACTCGAGCAGGGCGAGATCGCAGTCGTGCGCCACGTACAAGACCCGGGCCTTGTACGGTTCCGGATCACTCACGTTCTTGATGTAGATGAGGCGACTGTCGCTGACGACGTGGGCGTTGGTGAGGAATCGGTTCGGACCGACGAGGAAGCCGGTGCCGTTGCCACTCGACATGCCCCCGACATTCCACGGCACCCGGTAATTTGGCTGCTTGGTGTCCACCTCGACCCGGACGATGGCATCGAGGGCGATTTCGGAAATGTCGGTCTGCACCGATTCCGGGGGCGGCACCTCGAGAGGAGCATCCGCTGTCGATGCGGCGGGGGGTGCCGTCGGGGGCAAGGCCGCTCCGGGGCGCGGAAGCAGTCGGGGGCCTGGCAGGGATCCCTGCTGGGCAGAGAGAGGGGCCGAAACTCCGAGGACGAAACCGAGGGCGAGGATCGCCGGATCGGCGAAGAGGCGGGGGAACTTCATGAGAGAAGCGCAAAGCATAGGGGTTCGGGGGGGAAAGTCAATCTCGCC
>CALDKL010000510.1 GCA_937898895.1 uncultured Verrucomicrobiae bacterium
CGTAAAGTGTCCGGAAGGGAAACGGGAAAAGGCCGAATTTTCGTTCCCGGCTTGTCTTTCCTCCCGTGTTCCACGTGGAACATTTTGGTTTCATAAGACGTTTGTTTATCCCAAAAAATACGATGTCCTGATCGTTGGTGGGGGCCATGCGGGTATCGAGGCGGGCCTCGCGGCGGCCCGGATCGGTGCTTCAGTGGCGTTGCTCAGTCAGAATCTCGACACCCTCGGGCAGATGTCGTGCAATCCGGCCATCGGTGGACTCGGCAAAGGGCACATGGTGCGCGAGATCGATGCCTTGGGTGGGGCAATGGGATGGAATACGGACGCAACGGCGATCCAGTTCCGCATCCTCAATGCGAAGAAGGGACCTTCGGTTCGGGCGCCTCGTGCGCAATGTGACAAGAAGGCCTACCAGTTTCGCATGAAATGGCTTCTCGAAAAGGAGCCCAACCTCGACCTTCACCAGGGAAACATCGCTTCGCTCCTCGTCGAAGAGGATGGGGTGCGAGGAGCGGAAACGGTTCTGGGAGTCCGCTATGAGGCCACTGCAGTGGTCATTACGACCGGCACCTTCATGCGCGGTCTCATGCATGTCGGGATGCAGAACCAGCAGGGCGGTCGCATGGGAGACGCTCCGTCTACCCTCAGCGACGATCTCCGGCGACTCGGCTTCGAGGTCCGTCGCTTCAAAACGGGCACCCCTTGTCGCCTCAACGGACGCTCGATCGATTTTTCGAAGTGCGAGAGACAGGATGGCGACTCCCCTGCCCCGCGATTCTCGTTTCGATCCGATGACGAGCCGATTTCAGAAGACGACATCTTCACCCTGAATCGGTGGTCCGATCCGGCGTTCCACGTGGAACAATTGCCCTGCTGGATCACCTACACCAGTGCGAAAACCCACGAGACGATCCTCGCCAATCTCGATCAGTCGCCGATGTATTCCGGCAAGATCGAAGGGATCGGTCCGCGCTATTGTCCCTCGATCGAGGACAAGGTCGTTCGTTTTGCCGACAAGGAGCGTCACCAGGTTTTTCTCGAGCCGGAAGGTCGGCATACGCTGGAGTACTACGTCAATGGAGTCTCCACTTCCCTCCCCTTCGAGGTGCAGTACCGCTTTCTCCGGGCCATCCCCGGACTGGAGAATGCCGAGATCCTCCGCCCTGGGTATGCCGTCGAGTACGACTACTGCGTCCCCACCCAACTCCATCCCACCCTCGAGACCAAGACCGTATCCGGCCTGTATTTCGCCGGCCAGATCAACGGCACCTCCGGATACGAGGAAGCCGCCGGACAAGGGCTCGTGGCGGGAGCCAATGCCGCCCTCCGGATTGCCGGAAAACCCGATCTCGTACTTGGTCGCGACGAATCCTATATCGGAGTCATGATCGACGATCTGGTCACCAAGGGGACGGACGAGCCCTATCGCATGTTCACGAGCCGTGCCGAACACCGCCTCCTCTTGCGCCACGACAACGCCGATCTCCGGCTCAGCGGGGTGGCCGAACGAGTCGGCCTGGTTCCGCCGGATCGGGTCGCCGCCACCCGAGAAAAACAGGAGCGACTCGATCGCCTCCGCCATCTCCTCGAGACCACCCACACGGCGGAGGGTTCGCTTGCAAAATGGCTCCGTCGTCCCGAAGCGAGCTGGACTGAGTTTCCCTCCGATCTGCGCACGGTCGACTCCCCCGAAATCTGGGACTTGGTCGAAATTGATATCAAGTACGAGGGCTACATCCGTCGCCAGGGTGAGATGGTCGAAAAGAACCGACGAGCAGAAGAAAAGAGATTGCCGGAGAACCTGAATTATCTCGAGATATCCGGGCTCAAACGCGAGGCCCAGCTCAAGCTCCAATCGATCCGTCCCCGCACCCTCGGACAGGCGGGCCGAATCAGTGGAATCACTCCTGCCGACGTGTCTCTCCTCGCCGTGTGGCTCGAAAAAGCGAACCGTTGAAACACGATTGCCCCCATGCCTCGGCTATGAAGCGCTGCTCCCTGGTTCTCGCTCTCTCCTTCGTGACCTTTCTTTCGGCCCTTGTCTCGGCCGAGCCGCTCGTGAGTTTCCCCGAAGACCGCTCCTTCCTCCCGAAAAGCTGGAGTGAGGCACCGATCAAAGCCTCTTTCGAACCCCTCGACACCAGACTGCGGCCCGCCGCCCTCGGCATTCTCGAAGCTGCCCTCGCCAAGTATCCCGAGAGGCTCCGCCAGCAATACCTCGAAGGAGTTTCCGTGGTGGGTTCCCTCCGTTTTTACGAAGTCAGCTACGGAGGCACCTACATGGCCAACAGCCGTCGTATTGTTCTGGTCTATCGCGAGAGTTTCGACGCACGGGGATTCGAGCAACGATTCCATCACGAAT
>CALDKL010000511.1 GCA_937898895.1 uncultured Verrucomicrobiae bacterium
CTTGTAAGAGACACGGCAATCGGGGCAGATGCGGCGCAGGAGACGCTGCCCGAGCACGCCCTCGAGAGTCGCGGCGACGAGGAAGGGTTCGCAACCCATGTCGATGAGACGGGTCACCGCTCCGGGTGCGTCGTTGGTGTGCAGGGTGGAGAGCACGAGGTGCCCGGTGAGCGAGGCCTGGATCGCGATCTGCGCCGTCTCGAGGTCGCGCATCTCTCCGACGAGGATACGGTCGGGGTCCTGACGGAGGAAGGCGCGGAGGACACGTCCGAAATTCAGACCGATTGACTCGTTGATCGGCACCTGCATGATACCATCGATGTCGTATTCGACCGGGTCCTCGGCCGTGAGCAGCTTCGCGTCCTCCGTATTGATGCGCCGGAGGCAGGCATAGAGTGTCGTCGTCTTGCCCGCCCCGGTCGGGCCGGTGCAGATGAAAATGCCGTTCGGCTTCTCAATTGTGTCGATGATGTACTCAAACGTCTCCGGCGGGAGGTTGAGCATCTCGAGATTGAGGTTCACGTTGGAGCGGTCGAGGACGCGGAGCACGACGGATTCGCCGAAGATGGTCGGCAGGGTCGAAACGCGCATGTCGATGCCCTGACCGTTGATCTCTTTGGTGATGCGTCCGTCCTGGGGCAGTCGGGTCTCGGCGATGTTGAGGGAGGACATCACCTTGATCCGCGAAATGATCGCCTGCTTCAGGTGCTGCGGGGGAGGGGCCATCTCGTAGAGCGCCCCGTCGACCCGATAGCGGATCTTGAAGTCGTCTTCGAAGGGTTCAAAATGGATGTCGGACGCCTTTTCCTTGATCGCCTGGTAGAGGACGAGATCGACATAGCGGATGATGGGGGCGGAGTTCGTTTCGTCCTCGGCATCGACACTCGCGAGAGCGGCAACCTCGGCCTTGAGCTGGGCGAGGGCATCGCTTTCCCCGGCCCCACCTTGCCCGGCGGCGGCTTTCCCGCCTCCGTAGTAGAATTTTTCGATGAGCGCTTCGATCTGTTCCGGCGGAGCCACCGCCGGAACGATATGGGCATTCAGCGAGAATCCGAGTTCCTCCAGGCTCTGAGGATCGAGGGGATTGGCGATGGCCACCTGCAAGCCCTGGTCGAGAAACTGGATCGGGAAGCACTGGTACAGTTTGGCGGTGCCCGCCGGTACGGCTCGCAGGACCTGGGGCGCCGGTTCGAAGTCGGTGAGGTCGTAGAAATCTCCGCCAATGTCCTGGGCGACGAGGTGAAACAACTGTTCGCGCTGAAGCAGCCCGAGTTCCTCCACTGCGTAGGTGATGTCGTGTTCGCTGCCGTAGGCGGCGGCGATATACTCTTCCCGCTGGGATTCGTCGATCAGTCCTCTCGAAACGAGGAGGTCGATCACGCTTTCAACCGTCATAAATTCTCGAAAATGGGGGTGGATCCTGAATACTTGCCTCAGTCGCTGTCGGCCATGGTCACGCGAATGACTTCGGAGGCAGTCGTCTTGCCTCCGAGAACCTTGCGGATGCCATCTTCGCGCAGGGTGCGCATGCCCAGTTCGCGGGCGCGACGTCGCAGGCCGCTGGTGGACTCGTCGCTGTTGATGAGGAGCCGCACCTCCTCGGAAATGTTGAAGATCTCAAAGCAGCCCATGCGGCCTTTGAATCCCGTCATGCGGCAGGTCCGGCATCCGGCTCCCTGCTTGATCTCTGCTTTGGCGAGCTGGTCTTCGGTGAGGCGCAGGGAACGGATTTCTTTGTAGGACATCTCGCTGGGCTGCGCACAGTCCTTGCAGATGCCCCGCACGAGGCGCTGGGCCATGATGGCGCGCACGGCCGAAGCGATGAGGAATTTTTTCACCCCGATGTCGGCAAGGCGAGCCACTGCCGAGGGGGCGTCGTTGGTGTGCAGGGTGGAGAAAACGAGGTGACCGGTGAGGGAGGCGTTGATCGCGATCGATGCGGTCTCGAGGTCCCGGATTTCCCCGATCATGATGATGTTGGGGGCCTGGCGGAGAATGGATCGCAGGGCGGCGGCGAAGGTCATCCCGATCGATTCCTTCACCTGCACCTGGTTGATGCCGGAAAGGAGATATTCTACGGGATCTTCGACCGTGATGATCTTGCGGTCCGGTTTGTTGATCGCATTGAGACACGCATAGAGCGTCGTCGTTTTGCCCGATCCGGTCGGTCCGGTCACGAGAAGGATGCCGTCGGGAAGCCGGATCAGTTCTTCGAAGAGCGCCTGGTCGTCGCTGAAAAATCCGAGCTGGGGCAGACCGATCGTGAGCGAACTCTTGTCGAGAATCCGCATGACGACACTCTCCCCGGCTGTCGTCGGGATCGTCGAGACTCGCAGGTCGAGATCGCCCCCGCCGAACTTCGCCTGGATCCGTCCGTCCTGGGGCAGGCGCTTTTCCGAAATCGCCATCGTTCCGGTCATGATCTTGATCCGGCTCACGACGGAGGGGAGCAGGCGGATGGGGTGGCTCTGCACTTTGTGGAGGGCACCGTCGATGCGATAGCGCACGCGCATGTCGTGCTCGGTCGGTTCGATGTGGATGTCCGAAGCGCGGTTCTGATAGGCCTCCTGCAGGATCTGGTAGACCATCTTGATGATGGGTGCGTCGCCTCCTTCCCCCCCCGCGCCTTCGGACACGGCGATGGCCTGCGCGTCGAGTTTGGAAATCTGGTCGGCATCGAGCTGCGAGGCATAAAAATCGAGGAGGCGCTGTTTGATCGCACTGTCCGAGGCCACGACAAATTCAGGTTCCACCGTGAGGACGTGGCGCAGGGAATCGAGCGCGTCGAAATCGAGCGGGTCGGTCACCGCGATGATGAGAGTGCCGCCGCCCTCCGCGATCGGGACGGCCCGGAAACGCACCGCAGCATCTGCGGGGACGCGGGAGGCAACGGCGGGGTTTACGTCGAATCGTTTCAGATCGACGTAGTCCATTCCCGCATTTTCCGCGAGCGTCTGGGCAATGGTCTCATCGGTGAGGAGATTCAACGAGAGCAGACCCTCGATCGTCGATTCCTGCGACTTCTTTTTGTGCCGGACATCCTCCATCGCCGCCGGTGAGACCAGCTGGGCTTCCTGGAGGAGTTCGAGGAGGTAGGATTCGTTGGAGTACAAAACGAGAAGGGGATGTGAAGGGATTTTTCCCCAGGGTGCCGAACCGATCGCAGCGAACGAAACTTCACCACGATCACAGACCCCGGGGCGCGAATGCTAGAGGAAAGGATGACGTACGGGAAGAAAAAAAATCGAACTTCTCAATTTTCGATTCCGGCGATCCGAAAGGCGTAACGCCCGGTCTCCGTTTGGATCGCCGGGGGCATGCGAACGTTCTCGAAGAAATCGTATCCTTCCTTCAGATTCACCCATTCTTCGGTCCAGCGGGAACGCTCCTCGACCACCTCGTCCATTCGCTGATCGGTGAGGCGGAAGGGGAAAAGATGCACCGGCACACATCGCTCTCCCTTCCGCAGGGCTGCGTCGACGAGGGCGTAGACTTCCTCCATCGCTCCAGGGGCGAGCCCGAATCCGCCCGCCGCCTCACTGCCCCCGTGGATCATCATCTCGCTGCCACCCCGTCCGCGCGATTGGTCGAGCCCATTCGGGAACCCGAGATCGAGTCCGAGATGGTGCCGCGTCTCGGGTCTCAGGCTCCCGGCGCGAAGCTCATAAAAACCCTCCGGGGCCTGGCCGTCGCCTTCCCGCAGCTTCGGCCCGGGCCGTCCCGCCGAGACCGCGAGCCGCTGCACCTTGAACAGGGTAAAGAGCGGCTCATGCGAGGGTTTCATCCAGATTTCGAGTTCGTTCTCTTCCTTGAACAAGCGCAATACCGTGGGATCCCCGAGGGAAAGTCCGTGTTTTCGCAATCCGGGAGCCAGCCTCGCTGCGGCCTCTTCCACGAGGGCCCGGGACTGCGGTGTCGAGTGAGCCTCCGCAGCGGGGGGGGCGCCGACTCCCGCAATCCCGCGTGATTCTGCGCCGCCGAAAAACCCTTCGACAAGCCTGCGGGTCTTCGCGGCGAGGGGATAGGGATCGCGCTCGGCGCTTTCCGAACGGTTGGCCGAAGGGGGCGATTTTTCCTTGTGGGAAGATCCCCTCACGATCTCCCGGACTCGCTCCGACCAGCTGCCGGAGACCTCGGGCGACTCCGCCGAGGACGGAGCCGAAAGCCAATCCTGCACGATCCACGGGAGACCCATGCCCGTGCCAATCAGAAAGAGGAGAAGAGAGCGGCGGAACATTTTTTTAAAAAATTCACCCTCATTTTTAAAAAATCAAGTTTCCTTAATCAATTGCCGGTTTTGCGGTGAGGGGAGCAATTGCGAATTGGAATCCCGGAGATCTCCCCCTACCCTTCAGGCGATGCACAGCCCTACTACCGCCCCGCCTGCCATCGGAGTGATCGGAGGATCCGGACTCTATGAAATCGATGGCTTCACCGAAGCCGAGGAAATCCGCGTCGAGACCCCTTTCGGGCCTCCTTCGGATGCGATCATGAGGGGATCGTTTGCGGGTCGCCAGGTTTGCTTTCTCCCCCGCCACGGTCGAGGACATCGCCTCCTCCCGACGGAATTGAATCACCGGGCCAACCTTTGGGCGCTGCGTTCCCTGAATGTGCGCTGGCTCATTGCCGTGACGGCGGTCGGCTCGCTGCGAGAGCAGTATCATCCGCGCGATATCGTCCTTCCCGATCAGTTTTTCGACCGTACCAGTCGCCGAGAGCACCACACGTTTTTCGGCAATGGAATCGTCGCCCACGTCGGGTTCGCCGACCCCATTTCGCCCGCCCTTCGCACCCTCCTCCACGAAGCCGCCCTCCGGTTGGGGAAACGGGTCCACAACGGCGGCACCTACGTCTGTATGGACGGCCCCGCCTTTTCGACCCGGGCCGAGTCGGAGACCAACCGCCGCCTCGGGTTTGACCTCATCGGCATGACCAATCTACCCGAGGCAAAGCTCGCCCGCGAGGCGGAGATCGCACTCGCCACTCTCGCGATGGTCACTGATTACGATTGCTGGAAGACGGAGGAAGAGGCGGTCAGCGCCCACGCCGTGATCGGACATGTCCAGGCCAATGCGGCCACGGCCAAAGCGGTTCTCGCCTCTGTCATCCCGACGATCCCGGACACTCCCGACTGGCCCGAACACCGCTCGCTCGACGGTGCACTGTTCACGGATCGCTCACTTTGGCCCCGCGAGACGACTCAACACCTGACGCCGATTCTCGGAAGATTTATAAATAATTAAGGAATGTTGCATTTTTGAGTTGCATGTTTTTAAATTTTCGTTAGTTTGCGAAACCGCAACTCCGAACCCTGCCTGCCTCCCGCGTGAAGACCGTATCGTTCCCTTCCTTCGCCATCTGCCTCACCGGGGCAGTGTTTTTCACGACCTCGTGTACCACCACGAAAGGAAAAAAGAATGCCCCGGCGACAGCCGCGCCAATCGGCAGTGCCGTCCCGGGTGCCCTGCCGACCTCGGATGGGATTCGGGATTCCTACAATCGGGTGGAAACGAATCTTCCCTACCTCGCCCTGACCTTCGACGACGGGCCTCACCCCGTCTACACCCCTCGACTCCTCGACATCCTCAAGGAGAAGCACGTCAAGGCGACCTTCTACGTCGTCGGGACCAACGCGAAGCGCTACCCCGAGATCCTGCGCCGCATTCTTGCCGAAGGACACGAGATCGGGAATCACAGCGTCACGCACGGAAACCTCACGAAGATGTCGCCGGACGGTGTTCGCAACGAGCTTCGCGTCTGCCATGAGGCGGTGGTCTCGGCTACCGGGGTCGCGCCTCGCACGATGCGCCCCCCCTACGGAGCGATCACCTCCACCCAAAAATCGTGGATCAAGAAGGAGTTTGGCTACTCCACGATTCTCTGGTCGGTCGATCCGCTCGATTGGAAAAAACCAGGGGCCTCCGCAGTGACCTCCCGCCTTGTATCGGGCGCAACGCCCGGTGGCATCCTGCTTGCTCACGACATTCACGGCGGCACCATTGACGCGATGCCCTCCACGATCGATCAGCTTCTCGGGCGCGGGTTCAAGTTCGTCACCGTGACCCAGCTCCTCGCGTTGGAGCCAAAGGGGTGAAGGATTGGGGCTGTTCGCCAGGGGGGGCACCGGTCTTCTCCGTACCCCACAGGGGGGGCTGCGTGCTTCGCGGGCGGGCAGCAAATCAGCCTGAATCCGAAGATGGGGAACCACGGAGCACACCGAATCCACCGACAAATCAAGGCAATGGAAGGCGGCGCGGTCGGCGGAGTGAAGGGGAGTGGTCTGCGTGAGGTGCTTACAACCACTGGGTGCGCGACGCAATCTTCGAGGAGGACCGGACGCGATCCAAGAACCTCAATCTCAACACCAACCTCGCCCTGCTGCGCAGCACTCTCATCGCCCTCAAGGCACGGCTCTGCCCGCACCTACCCTGGCCCGCACTACGCGAACTCTGCGCCATCAATCCCTCCGCCGCCTGCCGCCTCGTCTCACAAAACCGCTTCGAATGAAAAAGCCGTGCACGGGCCATGACGTGGTAGAGAGCGCCTTCGTATTCGATGCGGACTTGCCGAAGCATGGGGGTAGGATGCTGCGGGAGCAGGCTTTGCAAAATTCGGGAATCGATCCCTGACCCCGAGTCCCTGACCCCGAGTCCCGCCTTGGAGCTGTTAAAGAGAGCCAGCGCGAGATTGGAAGCCAAGCGTGCCGTTGCCGAAGCTACGATTCCCCGCCCGCAATCCGTCTCCGAATCACAGGCGCTCCTCGACGAATGCCGTGAGGTGGCCGAAGCCCTGAAACAATTGGATTGGGAGACTTTGTCGCCCTCCCGGCGGCGAGCCTCCGGGATCGTTGCAAAATGGGCGATCCAGAAGGCGTGGAAGCCGCCCATCAAGAACGGGGACTTCCGCTGCCCTCTGAACGCAGTCTCGACATGCTTGCGCGCTCTTTGGGACTCCCGATGACGATTGCCACGGAGATCCCGCTTCAATGCATCAGCGACGACGTGACCGCCGCCGAAAGCGCGGACAACGATCCCCTGCCAACGCATGAGGAAGCCTGTCGGCACGCCCGCGGGGTGATCTCGGGCATCATTCAGGATCTCGCGTTGCGGCGTGCGAGGTGATTCCGATCCGATCCCGCCGGGACAAAGGGCCTTGCTTCACCGGACGAATCACGCTACACCAAGACACCGCGCCGATTCCCCGGAGTCGTCCGCGCCCCTTCGCCGTTCGCCCACCTGCCCCATGCCCAGCCTCGACTTCAAAGGAAAGCAGTTCGTCCACTCGCACCATCTCAGCGTTCCCTTCCGGGAGTTGCGGGTGGATCGGAAGCGGTCGCTCCCGGCCAAGGGCGCGAAACCCTCGCTCGACGACAATCTCATCATCCATGGGGACAACCTGGAGGCACTGAAGGCCCTGCTCCCCACCCACGCGGGCAAGGTGGACTGCATCTTCATCGACCCGCCCTACAACACCGGCAACGAGGGCTGGTGCTACAACGACAACGTCCGCAGCCCCCTGATGAAGGAGTGGCTGAAAAAGTCGGCGAACCCCGTCGACAAGGAGGATCTGGAGCGGCACGACAAATGGCTGTGCATGATGTGGCCGCGCTTGCAGTTGCTGCGGGAGTTGTTGGCGGACGATGGGGTTATTTTTGTGACGTTGGACGACAATGAACAACACCGGATGCGGGCGTTGATGGATGAAGTCTTTGGACGAGAGGAATCATTCTACACTCAAATTGCGTGGCAGAAGAAATACGCGACAGCTAATGACGCTTTGGGCTTCTCGCCCATGTTTGATCATATCTTGGTTTATCGAAAAGGAGAGGACTTTAGCCGCAACCTGTTGGAGCGCACCGCTGAGAATGACTCGAACTATCGGCTGGAGGATGCGAAAGGTGTGTTTCGATCTGATAACTACACTTGCAATAAGACGGCGGAAGAGCGCCCAAATCTTTATTACCCCGTTACAAACCCGAACACCGCCGAAGAAATTTGGCCGAAGAAAACGGCAGTTTGGCGTTATTCTCGCGAACGCCATGACTACAATCTAGCGAACAACTTGGTTTGGTGGGGCAAGGATGGGAAAGGCAAAGTCCCTGGATTTAAACGTTACAAACATCTGCTTAAAGGCGGTGGCGGCACAGTGCCGAGCACTTGGTGGCCTCATGAGTTCGCCGGGCATACGGACGAAGCCAAGAAAGAGGTTCATGAAATTCTGGCAGACATTCCGACGGTTTTACAAACAATTACACCAAAGCCTGTTCGGTTGATCGAGCGCATTCTCGAAGTCGCCACCGACGAAAACTCCCTCATCCTCGACTCCTTCGCCGGCAGCGGCACGACCGCGCACGCCGTGCTCGCGGCGAACGCCAAGGACGGTGGCAACCGTCGCTTCATCCTGGTCGAGACCGAGGACTACGCCGACACGCTCACGGCGGAGCGCGTCCGCCGCGTCATCCAGGGCTACGCCTTCACCGGCAATCAACGCACGGAACTGATGCGGGAGAAGATCACTTGGACGACCTTCAGGAAAGCGACCGAACTGCTCGAAAAGGTCGAGAGCATCGAGCAACTGGAAGGGGCCGGATACGACAGGGTCAAGAAGGAGATCAAAGGTAACTATTCAGCCGTAGTTACCCGTGCGCAAGCGTGTCGCCGAGATGGCG
>CALDKL010000512.1 GCA_937898895.1 uncultured Verrucomicrobiae bacterium
TGTCGAAGGTGACGATCTTCTCCGGATCGAGGGCGATCTCGTGGAGCCGACTGATCGGCGAGGGCGCGGAGTCCAAGGCGAGGAGTTTGCGGTCGGGCGAAAGGGCGGTCGCGAGGATGGCTGGGAGATAGGCGGCGGGCAGGACGCCGCTGGCAACCCCGGTTCTCTCGGGTAGATGAGCTTGGCCCATCGGTCGGCACCCACCGTGCGCCCTCGTCGATCCACTTTTCCAAGGCTGCGATCTCGCCCGGTTCAAGCTGGCCCTTCGGCACCATGTGCACCTCGGCGTCGGAGAAGAGGCTCTCGAGGAGGAGGCTCTCGTGCGCCTTTCCTAGAACGCATTTCTCATACCCCTACGTCGCGAGACGCCGAGAGGAACCGTTCCCGCAAGGCGCGGCCTGGAGCCAGTCGCAGCAGAAGGGGTATGAGAAATGCGGGTTGGAAGAGGGCACCTTCGTCTTCGATGCGAACCTGGCGGGGCATGGAGGACTGAAGCCTCATCGACGGTTCGCGTAAAATGCGGAATTCATTCCCCGATACCTGACCCCGATACCTGACCCCGATACCTGACCCCGATACCCGACCTTGGCTTGCGTGTCGTGCGGATTGACCCAGTCCTCGTTGGAGGTCTTGCGGCCCTCGCGCTTCTTGTCGAAGCGCCGCACGCCTTTGGTGTCGTCGGGATCAATCCCGGCCTCGGCGGCGAGCTTCTTCACGTAGCTCCAGTAGTGCTCCTCGGTGTTGCGGTGCTGCAGCTCGCGCAAGCTGGCGTTGGCCTCGATGATGGAGGAGTCAATACCGAGGTGGCGGCCCTTGAGCAGCTTGTGCTCTCGCAGGCCGCGAAGAACGACTTCCAAGGCGGCCTGATAGACGTCCACACCGAGGCAGGTGCGGATGACCGAGAGCGAGGAGTGATCGGGCGTGGCCTCGGTGAGGTCGTAGCCGAGGAAGGCGCGCAGGGAGAGACTGTCCTCGCAGCGGCTGGCGATGGCGCGCTCGCTGGGCAAGTTCTCGAAGAAGCCGATCATGAGCATCTTGAAGTAGACGGCCGGATCGATCCCGGGACGGCCGCCCGCGCTGGAGGCGCGGTAGGCAGGGCGGCAGACTTCGCGCACGGCTTCGGCGAAGCCGATGGCGCGCAGGGTCTCATCGAGTTTGCGGTAGAAGGTTCCGGCGGCGGCCATCGGAAGGTGGTCCCTCACCACCCGGAACTCCCCCTGCTGCGGGGCCTTCGCGTCGCGCTCTTCGAACATCACCCAATCTATCCAGAAGCCTCGACCTGGAAAGGGCTTTTTCAACAGGCTGTTAGATGAACTCTCCAGATTCTGAGCCCGATTTCTCGGACCCTGGAGTTTCCTTTTTTTTCTCTGTGTTCTTTTTAGCCTTCTTCCCGGTGACAATGGGGGGCGACGGATCTATTGAGATTCCGCTCAAAACTTCGTTGGCTTCCTTGCAGCCTTCAGCTGCCTCTTCCTCAGGATGCTCCGAAGGAGGAATGGAGATTCCCTCCGAATCCTTTGAACTGGTTGCGCCGTCCGAATTTAGAATGTCATTCGGCAAATCCCCCTTCCCTTCCAGATTGCCATCTGCCGATTTTTCCGGGGGAGCCGTTGGTGACTCGTCGACGACCGCCTTTTCGGCCCCAAGTTCACGGGAAATCTCCATTAACCGACGTTCCTTCAGTTGGACAAATCGATGCGCCTTGCCGCGATTTCCTCTTTCCTGCTGGGGGCCGAACCGCGTTAGCCAGTCTTTCGAAAAAGATCCGAACTGCGCCTTATACCCGAGCAACCAGAGTGCGTCGCAGACGACATCATGCCAGAGGAGGTCGCGAACCTCCTCGCAATCACTAATAACCGCACCAATATCAACTCCACCAGCGCGTTGTCCCTGAAAGAGCCAATGGAGCAACAGAACCAAAGAAGCAGGATCAAGAGGCAGACTCCATCCAATCTGGATAGCGGCAAATGTATCGTGGAGGTGGCGATCCCGAAAGAGGAGTCCGAGCCCCCGATTGGCGCCTTCGTTCTCTTTGCAGATTCCACGGAGAAGATCCAACGCGGCAGCTCGGTCGCTGCCCTCTCCACCGGCTTCTTTGAGAATAAGGCCGAGATCCTTGATCGCCGAGAGAGGCTCGGGTCCCCACGGTTTGTGGCGTGAATATTTCAAACAGTGGTCGACGATCTGGCTCAGGAGATCGGGCTTTGCCATATTGGCTGGATCAACCCAAGAGGGCACATATCGCTCCACTCCAACCACGGCTTTCACCAAGGCCTGGCCACCAAAGATCGACCAACGATGAGTGATCCTCTCGACAGCCGGAGTCAGCGACGAAGCAAGGACAGGGCGATCAAGGGAAATTCCGAGTTCCCCGACTCTTGAGGCGACGATCGGCTCGGAATTGGAGTCGATTGCGAAGATTCGAAGGCAATGATCGATACGCAGCCACACCCTGCCATCGGAAACGTGATCAATGACCGGATGGGATCGCTCCAAAAACTCCGCGATCAGAACCGAATGCATTTCCTCCGGATCCAGCTCAGGCAACCTCTCGGCGAGGGATTCGCCCGCAAACTCGCAAGCGGGCTTCTCCTCCCTCCAGCGTTCCGGGACGGCAACGAGACGCCAGGGATCCACGCGAAGTTCCCCGCCCCGGCAGAGAATCTGATAATCGTTGGTGGTCAGGGCGACCAGAAAATGGGCGTTCATGCGAATCAGTCGGGTTTCAGAAGAGGTTGTCGTCCTGTTCGGTTGCAGAGGCCTCCATCGGTTTGCAATCAATCCGCTTCAGGAGCGTGGGAGGGATCCTCGCGACGAACTCGTGAACAGAAGGGCCGTGGTAAGTCAAAAAGAGATTCCGACGGCTCCGTGTCGTCGCGACGTAAAACACGGCCCGGTTCAGGTGATCGGGCCCCCCGATCTTCATTCCGGATTTCAAACCAGGCAGAAAAACATTTTCGAAGTCGAGCCCCTTCGCGCTGTGGTAAGTCATCAGGTAAGTCAGCGGTTGGCGATCGCTCTCATCGAACGATCCGAAGTCGTTCCCGAGATATCTGAGCGGAATCCGGTTCGATTCGAGCCACTCATTGACCAGCCCATAGTCAAGCCGACCTCTCCTGAAGGGGAATCCCGGCCATGCGATGTTTTCGACTCTGCTCAAATCGATGAGGAACGCCACGATATTGTCATGCTTCGAAAAAAGAATCGCCGATGGGGCACCTACTTTGGCATAGAGCCTCGCCTGTTGCCAAACCCACTTGGACTCGCTGAATGCATCCTGAGCATGACCCAGAGTGACCTCGACTTCGCCAGTCATTCGCCCCATCTGGGCACCATTCAGGTTCGCGTTGGGAAGAATCGCCGACACGATTTGCTTCAGCTTCTCCGTCAACCGGTAAATCACATTGAGCTGATGGACCGCCGGAGTGATCGTCGCCTGAAGCTCCTGTGGAGAGAGTCCATCCTCGTAGATCGACTGGACCTCATCGCCGGCCACGATGAGACGACCCGCGTTGCGGCGCAAGAGGGCTACAATCGCCTTTGGCATGTCCTGCACCTCGTCTGCGAAGACAAAATCATAACGCTTCGGAGAGGCCTTGAACTGATGGTAGGTCATCACCGGCACCCGTTTCCTCAGTTCGTCCCTGAGACCCGATTTCAGCATGTCCTTCAGGGCATGGGTGTAGACGACGACGCAGGCGGTGGCACCCGGGTTCCTTGCGAGGGACTCATTGAGAGAGTGGACGAGGATGACACTCTTTCCGGAACCGGCGAAGCCACGGATCCAGTGGGAATCGCCCCCGCGAAGAAGGGCATTCAGCACGTGCTGTTGCTGGTCGCCAAGACGAGTTTTCGGGACAATCCAAGGCATGGTCAGTCGGGGTTGACGGCTTCCTCCTCACTCGTGGAAATAGCGAGCAATCTTTCGGAGAAGAGAGTCTTGCTTGATCCGCTCTGCACCTCCCATTCCTCAAGTCGCTCCAGCACGTCGTCTCTTTTAAGGAGTCTCGCCGTTTGGCGGAGTCGTGTGAGATCATTGGATCTGAGAATGCCGGAATCCATTTCCGCAACAAAAGTCTCAAGTGCCGACTCGAGCATTTCGTTGGCACGCTCTTTCTGCCCTTTTGCGAGAAGCCTCTGGCCATACGTGGAGAGCACTACGGCGTTCTCCGGACTCAAATCAAACGCCTCCTCAAAAAGATCGAGCGCCTCCTGCTTCTTTCCGCGCCCCTCATACCCTAGCAGCCTGTCGGGCTTAGACGAGCGACAAATCGACAAGTTGAGTTAAAATG
>CALDKL010000513.1 GCA_937898895.1 uncultured Verrucomicrobiae bacterium
CTACGGCGTGGACGCTCGAGGAACTCAGCAAGGCAAGCGAAACCGGCATGAGCGGCCGCAATTTCGAAACCGGTCGCAAGATGTTCGCCGCCGCCGCCTGCTATGCCTGCCATCGCTTCCGCGACGGAGGCGGGATGAACGGACCCGACCTCACCGGAGCAGGAGGTCGGTATTCGCCGCATGACCTCCTCGATCAGATCCTCAATCCGAGCAAGGAGATCAACGAACAGTTTGCGCCCGTCGTCGTGACCCTGAACGATGGCTCCGTCGTCAGCGGTGTCGTAGTCAACCTGAACGGCGACACCGTCACGCTGAACACCGACCTGACCGACCCGAATGAACGCACCAACGTGGATCGAAAGATGGTGAAAACGATGGAGGTGTCGAAAATCTCCCCGATGCCTCCGATGCTGCTCGCCATGTTGCGCAAGGAGGAGATCCTCGACCTGCTCGCCTATGTCCTGAGTGGCGGAGATCCGGCGAACGCGATGTTCCAACCGTAATCGGCGGAGCGAACGGGATCGGACCGACTGCGGCCTTTTCCACCCCCTCGGCACTGACGCTTCGCCCATGACCTGGTCTCAGAACTACGATCCCCTCGGGTCACTCGCCCTCTCCGCGCTCGTCGCGGCCAGCCCTGTCGTGGTGCTGCTCGGACTCCTCGCTTTCTGGCATGTGAGGGCGCACCTCGCGGCACTGGCCGGGCTGGGAACGGCGCTGGGCATTGCCCTCTTCGTCTATGGAATGCCGGCAGGGATGGCGGGAATGGCGGCCCTCAATGGCGCGGCCTTCGGATTGTTCCCCATCGGCTGGATCGTGCTGAACGCGATGTTTGTCTACCACCTCAGCGTGGCGTCGGGGCAGTTCGGCGTGCTGCAGCGTCAGGTCGCGGGCATCTCGGGGGATCGGCGCATCCAGGCGCTGCTGATTGCCTTCAGCTTCGGGGCCTTCATCGAAGGAGCCGCAGGCTTCGGCGCTCCCGTGGCGATCACCGGAGCGCTCATGATCGGACTGGGCTTCCGCCCGCTCGAGGCCGCGAAGCTGGCCCTGATCGGAAATACCGCCCCGGTGGCGTTTGGCTCGCTCGGCACACCCCTGACGACCCTGGCGGAGATCACGGGGCTGGACCTGATGCATCTCAGCGCGATGGTGGGCCGACAATTGCCGATCTTCTCGCTGATCGTTCCCTTCTGGCTCGTTGCCGCTCAGGCGGGATGGAGGGGCATGAGGGAGGTGTGGCCGGCCTGTTTCGTGACCGGAGCGAGCTTCGCCATCGTGCAATTTCTCGTGAGCAACTACCATGGACCGTGGCTGGTGGACATTGCGGCGGCCGTGGCGGCAATGCTCTCCCTGTGGGTGTTGATGCGATTCTGGAAACCGCAGGACGCAGTCCCCTCGGAAGCCGAAGAGCGTGGGGCCGCGTCATCGCCCGGGGCCTGGAAGGCTTCGCTGCCCTGGGTTTGCCTGACCGCTCTCGTCTTTGTCTGGGGGCTGCCCGATGTCAAGGCGCTTTTGAACAGCCTTTTCCAAAAGGAGTTCGAGGTGCCGATGCTGCACCTCGCCGTGGAACGGATTCCGCCGGCCGTGTTGCATCCGGAACCGGAAAAGGCGATCTATCGATTCAATCCGCTTTCGGCGACGGGGACGGCGGCCTTGCTCGCGGGAGTGATTGCGGGACTTTCTCTCGGCCTGCCGCTGCGGCGCATCGCGGGGATCTATCGGTCCACGATCCGCAGTCTGCGTGTGCCGCTGCTGACGATCTCACTGATGCTGGCGCTCGGCTACGTGAGTCGCTACAGCGGCACGGATACGACAATGGGCCTGATGATGGCCTCTACGGGCATGCTCTTTCCGTTTTTCTCGCCGATGATTGGCTGGCTCGGGGTGACTCTGACGGGCAGCGACACCTCATCGAACGTACTGTTCGGAAATCTCCAGCAGGTCACGGCGAATCAGCTCGGACTCTCGCCGGTGCATATGGCGGCTTCGAACAGTTCGGGCGGGGTCATGGGAAAAATGATCGACGCTCAGAGCATCGTCGTGGCGGCGGTGGCGACGGGAGGACACCCCGACAGTCCCGATCCCGGCACGGTGCTGCGGAGCGTCTTCTGGCACAGCGTCGCCCTCGCCCTCTTGATGGGCTTGCTCGTGATGGTCCAGAGCGCCTGGATGCCCTGGATCGTCCCAGGGGCGACGGGTGCACCCTGACCGAATTCCCGCGAAGTTCCTCTGCCCGCAGTACGCCGTCGCATCATTCCCCGAAACGGAACGACTCGAGGATCGGCCCCATGTCGCCGACGACGCCGACTTCAGCAGCGCTGGAAACTTCCGGATCGAGGCTGGAGGCGAGCATGATAATGGCTACCCCCTTTTCCTTCCCGGGCGGTCGCGCCAGAAGGAGTTTTCCGAAGAGCCGGATGTTTCCCTTTGGTGTATCCGAAAACTCCGCTTCGAAGAGCAAGGCGAGGCCGTCCAGTCCCGCGACTTTGGCGGGGCTTTGTCCCAGCTCTTTGTAATTGGGGAACCCCTGCGCGAACTGTGCGCTCAACTGCTTTGCCAGTTCCGGAAAAATCACGGTCTGGTCCGTGCCGCGAACCACCTCTGGACCCGCCGTGAGGTATCCGACGGCAAAATTCTCGAGCGTGTAGCTTGCTCCATCCTGCTCGACGGTGCTCTCTTCGACCTTGATGAAGTTCGAATCGTCCGGGACAACACGGAATCGGGGAGGGTAGGCGAACGAAAAATCCAGAAAATGTTCGGCCAATCCGGGTGGAATGGCGGAAGCGTCGCTGACATAGGTGATCCAATCCGAAGGCACGGGCTCGTTCGGCATCAGGGGCGCAGGAGGTGCCGGGGGATCGTCGTCGCTTTGTGACGGGATGCGGAGAGGATCGAGGGTCAATGGCTCCTGCTTCTCGATCGATCGGACAAACAGGAAGGAACCAATGAGAACGGCGATCAGGGCGAGAAGGAAAAGACATCCGCAGCCTCCGAGGATCCAGGGAAGCGGACTCTTTTTGGCAGGGGGCGGGGTGGACACTTGGGGAAAGGGACTTTGCGGTGGTGGCGAGAAAGGCGGTGGCCCGGAGGAATGTGGATCGTCCATGGACACGTTTTGCCAATCGATGCTGGAAAAAGCAAGCAGGATTGTGTTTTGCTTTTCGCAACGAAAGGCGGATGTGCACCGCTTCACGTGCGGTGCAAGGTGATTGTGGCCAAGGCTTGGCGAGGGGTGAAGTGGTTCATGGCATCGAGGGACATCTGGAAGGCCGACTGCCGGGGGATTCCCAGAGGTTCGCGTTTCCTCAACTTCCCTGATCGCAGTGGCTGACTACCCCAGTAGCTCCGCATACGCACTTGGCTTCCCTCCCGATCCCAGGCAGTGGGCCACCCGGCACCGTCTCGCGTGCCGCAGGAGTTCCGGCTGCCCGCCTGCGTGACGATGTCGCCGCGAAGGTTCTTCGTTTCCGGCCGGAAGTGGGATTGGCGAATGGTCAGAGCTTGCGGATCTTCTTTCGAAGGGCTTTGATCTTGGCCGTGAAACGTCTCACCGCCGCAGCATCGTGTTCCCGGCGGGCGTCCTGGACTTGTTTCTGGATCTTCCCGAGAGTCTGAAGAAGGGCTTTTTTCAATGCGGCATTGGAGGGCTGGCCGGCGATGGGGGCGAGGAAAGAGAGGGTGATTTTTTGGCCGTTGGTCAGGGTCCAGAGGTAGGGGGTCTCGGACGAGACGAGGCCCATCGTGGCAAAAGTCGCGCTGTTGAAGCGCATCGTGCCACTGATGGCGTTGCCGCTGACGTAAGCGAGCGGCAGCTTGATGCTGTTGCGGTGAACGGAGAAATAACTGCCGCTGAAGGTGCTGGCGAAGTTGACTCCACCTCCTCCGATGTTGGCGGGGGCCGTGGCAGTAACGACGGCAGAGCTGTAGGAGTCGGCTCCGTTCAGGACGGCGGTGCCGGGACCGAACTCAACATAGGCGTTTACAGGGTAGACGAGTCCGCGGATCTGGGACGCCGCTCCGGTTCCAAGGCCGGCGAGGTCGATGGAGCCGGTGTAGGTGAAGACGACATCACGACCGACCTGTTGAGCCGTCATGGCAACGTCCGCATTGCTGCGATTCGCAGAAAAGACAGCTGACACAACAAAGAGGATGGCGGCGAGGCGAGTAGGAGGGGGCATCAGAGGGGGGGGATCGGTTTTGTAATGCGCGCTGCGGACGGAGCGCCCCGCCGGATTGTCTGCGGCGGGCGTAAGTTTCGAATTTTTACCCGAGGCGTCAACGAGATTCCGGTGAATTTGCGAACCTTGCCATGGGCGGATTTGGCAAGGTGTCAGGCAGCAGGAACGCCACCTTCTCCACCATCGGTGTCGCAGGCGTCGACGGTCACCAACCGGGAGCTGGGTGAGCCGTCGGGTCTTCGCTCGGAGATTAGGCGAACAGTTTCTCCACCATCTCGGCCTTCACCAGTTCTCTGGGTTGGTTGAGGTGGTTGTAGACGAGGGTCTTCGGATCGATTCCCATGGAGTGATAGATCGTCGCGAGGATCTCGGTAGGGTGAACAGGGTTCTCTGCCGGTGCCGACCCCGTCTTGTCCGATTTGCCGTGAACGTGGCCGCGTTTGATGCCGGCACCTCCGACAAGGGAGGTGTAGCAGTAGGGCCAGTGATCGCGGCCGTCGGCAGTGTTGTTGTTGCCACTGGTGGAGACTCCCATCTCCGGGCTGCGACCAAATTCCCCGATGGCGACGACGAGGGTTTCGGAGAGAAGGCCGCGTTGGTCGAGGTCCTCGAAAAGGGCCGAGAGCCCTTGGTCGAGCATCGGGGCGGACATCTCCTTCATGCGTTTGGGCAGGCCGGCGTGATGGTCCCAACTGTGGTTGTCACTGTTGGCCACCTTGGGCCAGATCACTTCGACGACTTTGGTGCCGGCCTCGACGAGGCGCCGGGCGAGCAGGCAGCTTTGGCCGAAGGTGTTGCGGCCGTACCGTTCGCGCACCTTGTCGTCTTCGGATTCGAGGTTGAAGGCATCGCGGGCGCGTCCGGAGACGATCAGGTTGAGGGCTTTGTCGTAGTATTCGTCGAGGTTGTAGCCCTCGACCGCTTTCTCGATCACCGGCATCTGTGCGGTGAGTGCGTCGCGCAGTTTGGCGCGGCGCTGGAGACGCAGGGAGAATACGTCGGGGCGGAGCTGGAGGTCATCGACGCGGATCTTCGCCATCTTCTGCATGTCCATGTCGTCCCCGTCGGGGAAGAGGTAGTAGGGGTCGTAGGCCTTGCCGAGAAAGCCGGCGGTGCCGCCCTTGTTGATCACGTTCGACTCCTGGAGCGGGCGCGGCATCACCACGAAGGGCAACATCGGCTCGTCGGTGGGTTTCATCCGAATGATGTTCGAGCCGAAGTTCGGGAAATCCTTGGGTGAGGGAGGCTCGAGCTGACCCGAGGGACTCACCTTGTCGGTGGTGTAACCGGTCATGATCTGATAGATCGCGGCGGTGTGGTTGAAGAGGCCGTTCGGCGTGTAGCTCATCGAGCGCACCGTGGTGAATTTGTCGGCGGCTTTGGCGAGCTGGGGCAGCAGTTCGGTGTATTGCAGGCCATCGACGGCGGTGTTGATTGGCTTGAAGATGGACCGCACGTTGGTCGGCGCATCGGGTTTCGGGTCGAAGAGATCGATGTGGCTGGGTCCCCCTTGCAGGTAGACCATGATGACCGATTTGGCTTTGCCCCAGCCAGGCCGCCCGGCCAGGCCGGAGGCGGCGCTGGCGTTCTGGACGGCGAGGATGTTGTTGAGGGTCATGCCCAGCATGCCAGCTCCGCCGATACGGAGAAAATCGCGGCGTCCGGGTTTGAGGTGGGGATCACAGAGGTCCTTGGCAATTTCTCCGGGTAGTCTGATCATGGCAGTGGGTGGGGTAAGGGTCACGGGTCACGGGGAATGGTTTTAACGATTGAACAAGAAAGAGGGGCTGTTGACGAGGGCCCACGCGAGATCCTGAGCGGCGGTGAGACGGCGGTTGGCGGATTGTCGGGTGGAAAAGTCCATGCTCTGACGCAGCTCGAGAAGCTTCGGATCTTCCTTGATGGGCAACTCGGCCGCTTTGACGGCGGCCTGGAGTCCTGCGAGTTTGGGATCGCCGGGGAGCGGGATCTTTTCCTTAAACTGTTTGAAGGCAAGGAGGTTTCGATCTTTGCTGCGATGTTGGTAGAAGGTGGTGAGAGCGGTCGTCTGTGCGTTGTTGCGTTTGGCGGGTTCGGTCTGGAGCAGTGCGGCGATGTCCGACGGCAGCCCGGCATCGAGGGGGCTTGCGGAGTTCGTAGCCCAGACCCTGAACCGGCCGAGCGGGTAATCGCCCGAGCTATACTGGCACCGGATCGTGAGGGTGAGGGTTCCGCCTTTGGCGTCGACGACGAGGGGTTTGTCCCACTGGAAACGTGCCCAGTTCGGCTGGTGCTCGTTGCCTCCCGCAGCCCAGCCTCTGTCGTCGGCGGTGGCATTCCCGTTGATCGAGTTTTTCACGTCGAATCCGTCCTGGATGAAGTCGGTCTTCGCGTCCGTGAATTTCAGCGGCATCGGTTTTTTCGGATTGCCACCGGCGGCGACGTAACCCGCCGCAAACTCACTGACGACGAAGTTTCCGTTTCCATTGATGCCGGGACCGTAGCCGGGTAGTCGTTCGTCGGGCAGGGCCTCGAGTTGCAGACCGGTAAGGGTGACGGCCGTTTTGATGGGAACGGTGACGGTATACACGACGTTTTTGGTAGGACCCTTCGCGATGAGAGATCCGTCGGGTTCGATGGACAGAGCGATTCCACTCTGGGGATTGGCCGATGCCGTGTCGGGCGCGAGGGGTGTCCAATGCGTCCAGAAGGAAGCAAGGGTCAGGCTTTTCTCCCATTCTGTCACTTTTGCGGCGATGGCGGCGTCGTAGTCGGCGAGGGCTTTGTTTGCCGCGGCGATGCGGTTCTTTTGCGCGGTCTCAGCCTCGGCTTTCTTTTTCGCTGCCTCGGGCTGGTAGGCGGCGAGTTCCGCCGATGCCCTGGCGATGGTCTGATAGCGGGCCACCTCGCGCTGGCTCTTCACTGGCACCCAGTCGGCCTCTGCTTTCGCGAGTTTCGCGGTGATGATTTGATGATCCGACTCGATTTCCTTGATCAGACTGAGGGCCGCGTTCGTTTCGGCGGGGTTCGGGGCACGGGAGAGAATCCGGTAGTAGATTTCTTCGATGAGCTTGCGATCCTCGGCCTGGGTGGCAACAAGCTTGGCGAGTCCACTGTCTCCGGCTCCAATTGCATCGGCGATGGCCGGTCCTGACAAAAATGCCATGATGGCGCTCATCTGGAGGTCCGAGGAGCGCTCGCATTCGCAGGAACTCTCGCGAACAGGTCGGCCCAGATTGGCCAGGAAACCGCTTTTCAGATCGAGTTTGGCATCGGGAAGTTGGCTCGCGCGAATCCCTCGCCCGGCCCCCGGGATGTCGGGAGTGGTTCCGGTGGCGAAGTGGACGGCGTCATACAGAACCTCGGCGGGGAGACGGCGGGCTTTGGCATGGGAAAAATTGACTTCGTCGTCCCCGTTCCATTCGTTCGGGGAGATGGAGAGTTGGTAGGTGCGCGATTTGCAGATCTCGGCGGTGAGAGCACGAATGTCGAAGCCGGCCTTTACGAACTGCGCGGCGAGGTATTCGAGCAGCTTCGGATTGGAGGGCGGGTTGCCGGCCCGGATGTCGTCGAGCGGTTCGATGATGCCGGTGCCGAGAAGGTAGCCCCAAACACGGTTCGCGTAGCTGCTGGCGAAATAGGGATTGTCGGACGAGACGACCCAGGCGGCGAACTGCTCGCGTCGTGTGGGCTTGTCAGGATGGGTGAAAGCGACTTTGGCGAGGTCGGCGGGGTAGGGGAATTCGGGCGCGGCGACGACCCCGGTCCGTTCGTGCTTCATTTCGCCTACGGACTTGTCGGAGATGATCTCATAGAGGGGCTTGGCTCCCTCGACGGCAGAACCGCCGATGTTCTGGTTGGGTGCGTTTTTCCCGTCCCGGTCGAGTCCGACCTGGGCGAAGTAGGCGGCGGTTTCGTAGTATTGATCCTGGGTCCAGCGTTCGAAGGGATGGTCGTGGCACTTGTTGCAGTTGAAGCGGGTGGCGAGGAACAGGTGGGTCGTGTTCTCGACGATCTCGGTCGGTTCGCGGAGGATCTTGTAATAGCTCGCGGCCGGGTTTTCCTTGTTCGACCCGGAGGCGGTGAGGATCTGATAGGCAAATTGGTCGTAGGGGGTGTTTGCTTCAATCTGCTTTCGGATCCAGTCGCGATAGAGCTGGGTTCCTTCGCCGCCGAGAAACTTGGAGTTGACCTGAAGCATGTCGCTCCACTTGTTGGTCCAGTAATCGGTGTATTCGGGGGTCTTGAGGAGTTCGTCGATGAGGGCGTCGCGCTTGACCCGGGTCGGGCGATCATCGGCGATGAAGCTGCGGACCCGGTCCGAGGAGGGCGGTAGCCCGGTCAAATCGAGGTGGATGCGGCGGATGAATTCCTCGTCAGTGCAGAGCGCACTCGGTTTGAGTTTCATCCGTTCCCACTTTGCGGCGACGAGTTTGTCGATCTCGCCCCAGGTCTCCGGGGTTTCCCAGGTGAAATCTTTGCGGTCGCCCATCACCGTGAGGATGGTGGCGGCATAGGCTCCCTCGAAGCGGGCGAGGATGGGGGCTTCGCCGCGGCGGACGGTGTGGAGCAGGCCGAACTCGTCGTGCTCGGCGACTTCGGTATTCCCGGATTCGACGAAGGATTCGAGGGTGACATCGCGGGTTTTTCCATCGGTGTAGCGGGCGACGACGCGGAACTGCTGGCGTCCTCCGAGGTTCTGGATGACGGGATTTTTGGGAAACAGTTCGATCGAGGCCACCTTCGCCGCCTTCGGGTCGAGCTTGGCTCCGGATGCGATCCAATCGCGGATGACGTGGTAATAGCGGGAACCGTGATCGGTGAGCATCCCGGCCTCATGGGGGACCGCTCCGGTGGCCTTGAGCAACATCAGGGAATCGTCGGGCGAGGCGAAGTTGACTCTGCGGGCACTGTGGTCGTCGGCGAAACCGCGCACGTCGAAGATCGGATCGTACCCGCGAAGGCTGAGTTTGAATCCGGCTTTTCCGTCCTTCGCTCCGTGGCAGGTTCCCTGGTTGCAACCGAGTCGGGTGATGACGGGGCCGACGTCCTGAACAAAGTCGGGCTTGGTCACAGGGGAGGGGGTGAAGTTCACGGGGGCCGTCGCGGATTTGTCGCCGAGGCTTGCGGTGAGGTGGCCGGTGCCGACAGAGGCGGGTCGGAGGACACCTCGATCGGAGATGGTCGCGGCGGGGCCGCTGGGCGTCCATTTGACGATACCGGTGACATCGGCGGTGGTGCCGTCTTCGAGAGTG
>CALDKL010000514.1 GCA_937898895.1 uncultured Verrucomicrobiae bacterium
CGCACGGATGGTGACTCGCTGGGTCAACGACGAAGGAGGGGAGCCATGCGGCCTAATTCAAAGCAACCGCCGTCGGGTGGGACGACGGGGCTGGCGAAGTACTCTCCCTCACCGCGTTTTCGTAGAAGTCGCAGATCGAAGATTTCTCGGAGGCTGAATTGTAGGCGATGGCGGAACGGGGATGCAGGTTGCAGAATCCGTTGATCATGTAGGGCAGGTCGAATCCCCAATGCAATTCCGCGCGGAGAGGCTCGATCACTTCATCGACACATTGGAGGACGGGCTCAAGGCGATACTTTGACCGACCGAGAAATCCGAGGAGGAGTTCCATGGGGCAGTTTCCCGCACCGCGCCCGAGTCCGGCCATGGTCGCATCGAGCCAGGTGGCCCCCGCCGCAAAGGCTTCGATGGTATTGGCAAAGGCGAGCTGCAGGTTGTTGTGAGCGTGGATTCCGACGTGAATACCGGCTCCGGAGACCGCGGCAAGGTATTGTTCCACGAGCCGACGGGTTTCGACGGTGTAGAGAGCCCCGAAACTATCGACGACATAAACCGCCTCCGCTCCCGAGACCACGAGCTGAGGGAAGGCGCGATCAAGATCCTCCTCTTGCAGGACGGATACGGACATGAGGTTCAGGGTGGTTTCGTAGCCCTTGTCCTTCGCGTCCCTCACCATTTCGAGGGCGAGGGGAAGCTGGTGGGCGTAACAGGCGACACGGACGAGATCGATGAGGCTCTCGGCGCGCGGCGGAATATCCTCGTGATAATCGCACTTGCCTGCGTCGGCCATGATCGAGAGCTTTGGGCCGGGCTCGCGTTCTCCGACGATGCGACGAATGTCCTCCTCCAGACAGTATTTCCAGCAGCCGTGCTCCCCTGCGCGAATTCCTTTTCGCGAGGCGCGATAGCCGATCTCCATGTAGTCGATTCCCGATGCGGTGCAGGCGGAGTAAACGGCGGCAACGACGGAGTCTTCGAAATGATGTCCGTTCATGAGCCCTCCGTCGCGAATGGTGCAATCGAGCACACGGACGGCGGAAGGGTTCGTGGCTCCAGGCTTCTTCGGAGAGGTGGATTCGGACGAGGATGCGGTATCGGAGGGCGTTTTCATGGCGGACGCAGAGGGCGGTCTCGCCGGAGATGAAGCCATCGATGTCATTCGAAGCCCAGTTTCTTCATCTTGGGCGAAATCACTGCGCGGCAGTATCCGAAGTTGGGGTTCCTGCGATAGAAATCCTGATGATCAGCCTCGGCCTCCCAGAATCGGTCGGCGTCGCGGATCTCGGTCACGATGGGATCGGAATGTTTTCCCGATTTGTCCAAGGCTCGCTTGGAGAGTTCGGCGCGGTTTTTCTGATCGGGCGTGTGGGTGAAAATGACGGAGCGGTATTGCGGTCCGCGGTCTTCGCCCTGCCGATCCAGAGTGGTGGGATCGTGCACTTGCCAGAAGACATCGAGGAGTTCGTCGTAGGAGATCTTCCCGGGATCGTAAGAGAGTTGGATGACCTCGATGTGGCCAGTCTCCTTTCTGCAGACTTGTTCGTATGTGGGGTTGTCGACATGACCCCCCATATAGCCAGACTTCACGTCGAGGACGCCATCGAGACGCTCCATCGCGGCTTCGGTGCACCAGAAACAACCGCCCCCGAAGGTGGCGATTTCCAGCTTGGGGGCCGGGTCGGATTTTGCCGTCTCAGATGTCGCAGGTTTCTTGGGGCTTGCCGGGGTGGAATCCTCTCCGTAACCAACGAGCGCCGCGAAGAGCAGAGGAAGCGACAAAGCGATCCGAGCGAGGGTGAAGCGGCTCTGGTTGGAGTGATTTGTGGAAATCCGGTTCATATCGGGAGCAATCGGGTGGAGGAAAGGAGTGCAGACCCGATTTCGCTCAGGGTTGTCTGGGAGGGTCTGGCGGAGTGCGGACATCAACGAGGAGGCGGTCGGCGGGGACGAGGTGGCGATAGGCAAAGGCCTGCATCATGTCTTCGGCGGGGATGGCATCGACCACGACTGTTTTTCCGTCGATCTCGGCCGTTCCCTCGACCTGGATCGCGACAGGCAGTCCGGTCTCGTTGTAGGGCACAGCAATGGATACGTCAACCGTTTCCTTGTCCGGCGGCACGGGCCCGCCCCTCAACTCGAATCCCTCGGGGGCGTCCTTGAGCCGCAGTGCGACCGGGCCGTCAAACCCGTCGATGCGAAGGACATGGACCGTGAGTCGGGCCGAAGTTCCGGGTTTTGCGTTGAGAGAGGCGGGGGTGGCGCGCAGGGCAAAATTGGGGACGCCTTCGGCGACGCGGAGCCGATAGGTATGGGCATAGCCATAACGGTTCTGGGTATCGGAAACCCTGACAAAACACCGCCCGCTTCCGGGAAGGGTAACGGTGATGCGGGAGTCGGCGTGGTGGGTGGTGAGCCCGGCGGCGGGATTCTCGTAGTCGTCGTTGTAGGCGATCATTTTTCCGTCGTCGTCGAAGACGGTGAGATTGGCATCGAGGGGGGAGCCGAGGCGGCGGGCGAAGATCTCGAAGCTCATGGTGCGACCACCGCGGCCTTCGACCTTGAAGAAGTCGATGTCGCCAGGCACGGAGATATTGCCGTTGATGAGACTCGGATAGACCACCGGATTGGCGATGCCGATCCGGTTGTTGTCCTCGCGTTCCGCTTCCTCCTTCATGTCCTCGACATGGAAGGAAATGGGATTTGAGCGTCCACCGGGACCAGTGGCCGTCAACTCGACGATCCCGGTCTCCTTCGGGACAGCATAACGGGGAAAATGGTGTTCCGAAAGATTCGCGCCGTGGAAGGTGAGATCCACTTCGGAACCGGCGCGTGCACCGAGCGGGGTGATGCCGGTGATGAAGGGCAGCTCGCCCATGGTGATGCGGTAGACGAAGTCTTCGCGTCCCCGGTAGATCGAGTCGCGGATACGGAGTTGATAGTCGCCCTCTCGCGGGATCTTGTAGAAGATGACCGGATCGGGATCGAAACGATAGTCGTCGGCGTAGGCGAGTTCCTTGCCACGGGAGTCGTGCAGGGACACCACTGTCTGGAACCATCCCGGCACGGCATCGGCGAGGTAGGGGATGAGGTTCCGCGCCTGGAGAGAAACGACGAGTTTTTCTCCTTCCTTTGCATGAAAGGTGAACTCGTCGACCTCGCCTGGCAGAATGCGTCCGTTGAGTGTGATCGGCGGGGTGATCGGTTCGGTCTTGCGTTCTTTCGTGCGCGAACCCGCAGGTGCCAGACCAGAGTATTCGAGCAGGTCAAAACGATTTGCCTCGGGCTCGTTCCGTTCGGGGTGCATGCCGATGACAAAGCGCATCGGATTGCTGAGTCCCGTAGCGGTCTGGAGGCGCCATTGGCGCATTCCCAACTCGGCCCCGGAGTCGACGGTGACGCGCACTCGCACGACCTCACCGATCTGGGTGTTGAGCTGCTGTTTCGGATCATTGCGGCGCCGATCGTATTCCCACATCAGGCGGATTTTCTTCTCGTCAAGTTCTGCTCCCTCGAGAAGGGAGACGACGGACTTGTGCAAGGCCTCCGCATCGCCCGGTGAGGAACCTTTGAGTGGTTCGAACTCGGATCGCAGTTCGCGAAACTTGTCCCGGTAATCGTCTACGATCTGGGCGGAGGGAACCTTGTCGTGTTCAATGATCTCCGCGCTCACGCCCTCGCCCGAAACGACGATTCCGACCGGCTGGTCGAGCGCCTGTCCCCCCATGATCACCTCGAAGGTGGAGCCCGCCTGGCCCCCGGCCGGATAGACATATCCGATGCGCGGAACACCGAGGGCGGGCGGAGCCGCCACGAGAGCTGCGAGCAAGGGCAGAGCGATGGCGAGGATTCGGGATTTCATGGGGGGGGGGCGGGGTCAGGCGGTCAGACAAGTTCCGTGAGGAGACCTCCGGTGGGAACGCCTTCCGATTTGTCCGGCACGACGTTTGTGGGAGTTCCCTGGGGGTGGGGGAGCGGGGCATCCGCAGGGATGCCGAGCTGACCATAGATGCTTCCGATGACATCGGCGGGATAGACG
>CALDKL010000515.1 GCA_937898895.1 uncultured Verrucomicrobiae bacterium
TTCTCCGCCGGATCCGTGGAAAGGTCGTAGAGTTCGATCTTTGCGCCGGGTCCGTTTTTCACCGCCTTCCAGTGGCCCTCGAACCGGAGTGCCTGAAGCGAGGTGCTCTCGTGCAGTTCCCAGTAAAAAAGTTCGCGTTCGGGAGCTTGGCCCCCTTTCAGGAGGGAGGAGACATCGATCCCGTCAAAGGCGACGCCCTCCGGCAGTCTCGCCCCCGCGAGGGCCGCAGCGGTAGGAAGAAAATCCCAGAAGGCCCATGGCTCCTCGGAGATCGCTCCGGCCGGAACCTTCCCCGGCCATCGGACAATTCCGGCCTGGCGCAGTCCTCCCTCATACAATTCGCGTTTGTACCCGCGCAATCGGCCATCCCTGTCTTGGTTGAAGAGACGTCCGACCTCCGAAGCCGGATCAAAGGACGCCCCATTGTCGCCCGAAAAGATCACGAGCGTGTTTTCGTCGATCTTCAACTCGGTCAGGAGATCGAGGAGACACCCGACATCCCGATCCAGGCGCGTCACCATCGCGGCGTAGGTTCTTTGAAGATCGGTCCACGGCTTTTCCGAGTATCCGCCGAGGTCGTCGATCTCGAATTTTCCGTGCGGCAGGGTGATCGCGTAGAAGAGAAAAAACGGATTTGCCGCATGGCTCCGTATCCAGGTTTCGACCTCCTGCCGGATGAGTTCCTGCGCATAGGTCTTGCCGTCGAGCGCGATGCGTTGGTCGTCGTCCCAGAGATAGGCGGGGAAATAGCTGTGGGCGTGACGTTGGCAATTGAACCCGTAGAAATGATCGAAGCCCTTTTTCAGGGGACTTCCGCTGGTGTCGAACATGCCCATGCCCCACTTTCCCATGCAGGCGGTGGCATACCCGGCAGACTTCAGGATCTGCGCGACAGTCACCGTTGTCTCCGGCAGCGGTTTCTGTCCCTCGGGCTGAATCTCGCGGTTCCCCCGGATCGGACAATGGCCCGTGTGCAATCCCGTCATGAGAGAGGCCCGCGAAGGAGCACAGACACTGGTGCCGGAGTAGAGCTGGGGAAACCGAGTGCCCTCCGCCGCCATGCGGTCGAGGCGCGGCGTCTCGATGAGCTTCTGTCCGAAACATCCCAGATCGCCCTGGGCGAGGTCGTCGCAGAGGACGAAGATCAGATTCGGTCGCTCCACCGCGATGGCGTAGGAGGAAAAAACAACCCAGACAGACGCGAGCAACGCTTTCATGAACCAAGTTTGTCCGGGCGCGCTCCCCAAAGCAAGCTTCTGGCGTATGCGCGATCATTGACCTTGGTGTCGCGGCATGTCAGGCTCACACCATGAAAACGCCCGTTACGGATGTGCGGCGATCAACTCACTTTTCCCTTCCCCGACTTCGTCCCTATCCTTCCCCCATCATGCGCACGCTCCTTCTTTTTCTCACGCTCCTCTCCACCCTGACCCTGGCCCTCGCCCCGGTCGCGCCCTACGATCAGGCCCCGCCGGTCGCCCCGCCCTATTACCGCGTCCGCTATGAAGCCTCAACCAAGGCCGGCGAGTTGATCTATCCCGTGCAATATACCGTCTGGATTCCCCAGGGAGCCAGGGCGCTGCGCGGCGTCATCGTCCACCAACACGGCTGCGGGGAAGGTTCCTGCAAATCGGGACAAACGGGAGCCTTCGATCTGCACTGGCAGGCTCTCGCCAGAAAACACCATTGTGCACTGCTCTCGCCTTCCTACGAGCAGCCGGAGAAAGCCGATTGCCAGAAGTGGTGCGATCCGCGCAACGGATCCGATGCCGCCTTCCGGAAAGCCCTTGTCGATCTCGGCGCGGCGAGCGGGCATCCCGAACTCGCCACCGTGCCCTGGGCGCTCTGGGGCCACAGCGGAGGTGGCCTCTGGAGCGGAGCCATGACTCTGCTCCATCCGGATCGGGTCGCGGCTGCCTGGCTCCGGTCGGGAGTGCCCCCCCTCGAACCAAATCCTGACAGACCCACCGTCCGACCCCATGTCATTTCCGAAGCATCCCTCCAGGTTCCCCTGATGTGCAATCCAGGAACGAAGGAAGGGGTCACCGACAAGACGGGACGCTTCGCCGGAGTCTGGCCCGCCAACGAGGCCTTCTTCCGGGCGATGCGATCGAAGGGCGGGCTCATCGGTGTCGCCGTCGACCCACTGACCTCCCATGAATGCGGCAACCAGCGGTATCTCGCGATTCCCTGGTTGGATGCCTGCCTCTCCGCCCGCCTTCCTGAGAAGGCCGGGGATCCGCTCAGGGCGATGCCAGGGGAAGGAGTCTGGCTGGCTCCGCTGCTTTCGAAGAACGCGACCCCGGCGAATCAAACCGCAGGCAGCGAACCCCTGGTCTGGCTCCCCAATGAAACGGTGGCGAGGCAATGGATGCAATACGTCACGGACACAGCCGTGAGCGACTCCACCCCGCCTCCTGCTCCTTCCGCGGTAGCGGTGAAGGGAAATGAACTCACCTGGACGGCCGAAGCGGATCTCGAGAGTGGGCTCGCAAGATTTCTCATCGAGCGCGATGGCAAGATCATCGCGACCGTGCCCGAGGAAGACACGAAACCCTATGGAAGACCGATTTTTCAGGGCTTGCAGTACAGCGATACCCCACTTGCTCCGCTCGTTGAGATGCGCTACCTCGACACGACGCGCGAGCCCGGAAAATCCCACTCATACCGGATCATCGCGGTGAATACGGCAGGGTTGCAGTCGGAATGAAGGAGCAAGAGTGGTGTTAGCCAAATTCGTGTGCAAAATTCGTGAGGAATCGTTCTCACCTTCAAGGCGGGAGAAGGGTGTTGAACGAGGTCAGCGACCGACGCCCCAACCCGATTTCCAACGCTCGCCCCCCCCACACTATGAATCTATGAATCCAGACTGGACCGGACAAATCGTCATCGTCACCGGAGGGGGCGGTGGAATGGGCCGCGCCACCGCCCGTCGCTTCGCTGCCGCCGGGGCACGGACTTTCATCTTCGGGCGCACGCTCGAGTCCCTCGACGAGACGGCTGCTTCCTTCCCTCTCATCACTCCGATCATCTGCGACGTGGCCGATCCTGACAGTGTCTCACGTGCCCTCGCCGAGGTCCTTTCCCATGGCACTCCCAAGGTCCTCATCCACACAGCAGGCATCAACACACCCGACCGATTCATGGCTCACGAAGATCCCGCCCGTATCGCTTCGCCCGAGGCCTGGCAGCGGGTCATGGACACCAACGTGATCGGCGTCGCAAACTTGATCCAGGCCGTCGCCAAGCCGATGGCGGAAAACGGAGGAGGTCGCATTGTTGTCGTCTCTTCGTCGGCGGCACACGGCTTCGATTCCTTCGCCGGGGTGCCCTACACCGCCAGCAAATGGGCCGTACATGGACTGCTCTTCACCGCCCGCCCCCAGCTGGCTGCCCACGGCATCGTCGTCTCCGAATACGCTCCCGGAGAAGCCTACACGCCCCTTGTCGCAAGGCGTCCCGTCCTTCCAACCGCCGAACACTGCTCCGCGATGATCCAGCCCGATGACTGCGCCGAGACCTTGTTTTTCATCGCCTCTCAGCCCCACAGCATGAGCGTCATCCAACTCCCCGTCTACCAGCCCTTTGGCGGCATGCCCCCTCAAATCACCGCGCCATGGTTGGAGGGCCTGGAGATTCGACCAAAGGGGTGAAGTGCCCCGGCTATTGAGTTCTCTGCGCGGTGCCTGCGTGCGTACGTGTTGCGCCCTCTGCCAAAATCCGTTTACAGATTCTGGCGGATTTGATAGCCTTCGAGATCGGAGGATCGGACTGCGTCCGCTCCGGTCGGATGACTCCTGCTGCCGTATTTCGGGAAACACCTTTCGATGCCGCCACATCTCCCCTTCCACCTCTCTCACCCCACATGAAACGTATCGCTCTCGCAGTCGCCATCCTGACTTTCCTGTTGCTCTCGGCACCCCCCGGCGTCGCGCAGAACACCGCACAATCCGTCTACAATCAGGGGGTTCTGCTCTTCAACCAGAACAAATATGCCGAGGCCCTCCTCCTCCTCGAACAAGTTCTTCAGGCACG
>CALDKL010000516.1 GCA_937898895.1 uncultured Verrucomicrobiae bacterium
CATGACGCGGACGGCGACGGGATGGACGTGACCAACGGGATGTGACCCGGCACTGGCGACGCGGTAGGCTTCCCCAAGGGCTTCGCGAAGGATTCCTTCGGCGAGATGGGAACGACAACTGTTGCCCGTGCAGAGGATGAGGATCAGGGGAGAGGGCTGCATGAGTGGGGCAGAGTTGCCTGAGATGGGATTCCGTTCAAGATGGATTCGGTGGGGAGCCGACGTGAAATCGCGAGATTGCGCCAGGCCTCGGAAGGGGAGCGTGCCGGGGGCGAGACCTTCTTGTGGCGCGGTTCGCTTGCCCAAACCTTTTCCTCGGTGTCATTCTAGTTGGCGCAATGCGGGGGCGATGAATTCTTCGCTTTGTTCTGGACACGCCCTCTCGGGCAGCGCAATCTTTCCGCCCGAGTTCTCACCAACCAATTTTCATCTCATGCCCCACGTTCAGACCAACGGAATTCAGATGTTTTACGAGGAGAAGGGAAGTGGCGATCCCGTCCTGCTCATCATGGGGATCACCGCCACGGGCGACGTCTGGCAGGCGCATTCGGATTTCTGGAGTGAGGAATTCCGGTGCATCTTCCCTGACAATCGCGGCGTAGGCCAGTCGGACAAGCCGGCGGGCGATTACACCAGCGAGATGATGGCCGATGACTACGCTGGCCTCCTCGATGCACTCGGGATCCGGCAGGCCCGAGTCGTCGGCGTATCGATGGGTTCGATCATCGCTCAGCAACTTTGTCTGCGCCATCCGGAGAAGGTGCGCAGCGCCGTGCTCATGTGCCCCTGGGCGCGAGTCGATCGATATGCCCGCAGCGTTTTCGAACACATGAAGGTCTGCAAGGCCCACCTCGACAACCAGCAGTTTCTCGAGTGGATCCAGCTCCTCATTTTCACAAAACCGTTCTGGGACAATGACGAGGCCTATGCCGGACTGGTCTCCGGGCGTGAGGATTTCGACACAAATCCCCGGCCTCAGCCGCTGCACGGCTTGCGTGGCCAGGCGGCGGCTTGTGTTGGACACGATGTGCTGGATCGCCTCGCGCAGATCGGGCAGCCCTGTCTCGTCATTGGCGGCAAGGACGACATCTTTACTCCGCTCTGGATGGGAGAGGAAGTCGCGAGGGGCATTCCGAATTGCGACAGCCATTTCTACGACGGTGCGGGGCATGCCTTCCACTGGGAGAAAATGGACGACTTCAATCCCCGCGTCCGGGAATGGCTGCGCGGGCACTGAGCTTCCCGAGGGGCCGGACGCGACCTGCATCCCGCCCGAACATTCACTGACTAACAAACATCTTATGAGCAATATCCGATTCGGTTCCCAGGTCTACACCTGGTTCATGCAAGGTACCGGCAAGGGCTACGACAATCAGCTCGAGCACATGATCAAAGTCGCTGCCAAAGCGGGTTTCACCGGCATCGAGCCCATGGTGCTCGAGATCTCAAAGGCGGCGCTGGGATGCTCGAAATACTGGCTCGGTCCCCAGATCGATCCGGTAAAGATGAAAGAATCGCTCGCCAAACACAAGATGAAGCTCGCCGGACTCGCGCTCGTCTGCTCGTGGGACGGGGAGAAGGAAACTCCGGCGGAGAAAGCCGCAGCGGATTTCACGATCCGCTTCCTCCAGAATTTCCCCGGAGCAATGATGGGGACCGTGACCCTGCCGAGCGGTCGCACTCACGATCTGCAGCGTCGTCGGCTCAATGTCGCCCGCAACATCAACGCCGTCTCGAAGCGTGCCGCCGATGCCGGGTTGGTCTGCTCCTACCATCCCAACAGCCCCGCTGCCTCGCTCGTGCGTACGCAGGAGGACTATGATGTGGTCCTCAGCAGTCTCGATCCCTCGGTGACGGGGTGGACCCCGGATGTGGGCCACATCATCCGCGGCGGGATGGACGTGATTGCGACACTGAACAAGTGGCAGCACCTCGTGAACCACATTCACTACAAGGATTTCTCCGGCAACGGACCCGAGCCATGGGCGCAGATGGGCACGGGAAAGCTCGATTTCCACCGCATTACGGAATGGCTCGTGAGCCGGAATTACAAGGGCTGGATCATCTGCGAGGACGAAGCCCACGTTGCCGTTGACGACCCTGACGGGGTCACTCTGCAAAACGGGCAGTGGTGCAAGGACAATCTCCATCCGATCGTCGGACTCTGAGAGGTCCGAATCTCGACCCGGTCGGTCCCTGCGCCCGACAGGGTCGCGTGTAGCCGCATGAGCAAAGAGGCACCCGCGCGGGAATCCGGGAAGAGCTGGTGGGAGCGGCTCGTCGCCGATCTCGCGCAAGCGCCTTCGGGACCGCGTCTCCGCATCGTGGGCGAGGTCGTGTTTCCGCTGGCCCTCGCGGTGGCGCTGACCGTGGTGATCCGAGCGACCGGATTTGATCTCGAGGTCGAGCGCTGGATCTATCGCGTCGGCGGAGCATCCTGGGCGCTGGGCGAGCATCCTTTTTGGAAGGGGCTGTATTATGGCGGCCCCGCAGTGGTCGAGTCGATCGTGTTCGCCGCGTTTGCCGTCTACGTGCTGAGCTGGTGGAAGAAATCGCTGATCCGGTGGAGGAAGGTGTTTACGTTTGTTGTCTTGTCAGGATTGATTGGTCCCGGTTTGATCACCAATGCGCTTCTCAAGGAATTCTGGGGGAGGCCGCGTCCCCGGGAGTTGATTGAATTCGGTGGGCAGAGCCAGTTCGAGCCGGTCTTTACCTACGATGCGGCGAGCGAGGGACTCTCCTTCCCCTGCGGGCATGCCACGATGGGATTCCTCTTTTTGGCCGGGTATTTTCTCTTCCGCCGCCATCGTCGCGGGCTCGCCGATGGGTTTCTCTTCGGCGGGCTTGCCGCAGGCAGTGTCATGGGACTGGCGAGGATGGCGCAGGGGGGGCACTTCCTCTCCGATGTGATCTGGGCCGGGATCGTCTGCTGGTTCACGCCGATGGGTCTATACTACGGGCTGGGGCTGGACCGTGGGCTTTTCCCGGAAGGGACTCCGGGGCGATCTGTGCCGCTGTGGCTGCGCGGTTTGGCAGGTGCGGTGGGAGTGATCATGCTGGCAGGCGTCCTGCTCGCCACGCCGTATCAGGAACAGCGTCGCTATGAGGCGCTCGGAGACTTTGCGAAGGAGGGGCCGCTGCGGCTCCGTCTGGTGCTCTCGGTCGGTCGGGTCGAAATCGTGCCGGGCGAGGACTTCCGCATTTTAGCGGAAGCCACCGGGCATGGATTCCCGACGTCGAAGATTGGGCGAAATTTTCTCGAATTGAAACAGGAAGAGGGTGCCTATCTCGTCTATGCGGAGCGACTCAGCGGCTGGCTCACGGAGGTGAATGCATCCTTGCGGGTGGAGGTGCCGTGGCGGCGGGTGCAGCGGCTTGAAATCGAAACCGGGGACGCCGAGGTGGACCTGACCCTGGCACCCTCGGAGGGCCGACCGCTGTTGAAGCTGACATCCGGGCGCGGGCGCATCGTGCTGAATCCGGCGGGGCAGGGAATCCGATTGGAGGCTGCGGACAAAGGAGGCGTCGGTCAGATCGATCCGGAGAGACTCCCGCAGGGGGGGGGAGGTGCCACTGTCTTCCGTCTCGAGAGGGGGGCGGAATTTTCGGGCGGACTCCGTTTTGAGGGCGAGAAACGCCCATAATGTCACAAAGAAGGACTCGCAATCCCCTGGTGTCCCGGTTAGGTTCGCGGCGCACGTATGGATACCGATTTCCGGAGCAAAGAAACCAGTTGGCTGTCGTTCAATGCTCGAGTGCTCCAGGAGGCGGCGGACCCATCGGTGCCGCTCTTTGAGCGGATCAAATTCCTCGGGATCTACAGCTCGAATCTGGATGAGTTTTTCCGCGTCCGGGTCGCGACACTGAAGCGGCTCGCGTCACTCGGTGATGACTGGAAACATCTCGAGATCCCCGACCCGAACCAGACCCTCGCGACGGTGCGCCAGATCGTGTCGAAACAGGGCGAGGAATTCAACCGGGTCTACGAACGCGTCCGATCCGACCTCGAGAAGAACGGCATCCGCCTCATTCGCGAAACGGAGGTGCCGGCGTCTTTGCGCGAATATCTGCGCGACTATTTTCGGCGCGAGGTCAGTCCGCATGTGTTTCCCGTGATCCTCAAAGCAAACGCCAAACTGCCGAAGCTGAAGGATCTGCCCATGTATCTCGCGGTGAAGGCGACAAAATCCGATGGCACGGGGCGGCCCATGCACGCGCTCATCGAGATCCCGCAGAATCTTCCCCGGTTTATCCCGCTGCCGGGGAAGGGAGAGACCCGGCTCGTGATGTATCTCGACGACATCATCCGCTTCGGTCTCGACGAGGTGTTCGCCACCTTTCCATACGACCGTTACGAATCCTATGCGATCAAGTTTACACGGGATTCGGAACTCGAGCTCGATGATGATTTTACGGAGAGTTTTTACGAGAAAATGTCGGACAGCCTCAAGGCGCGGGAGGAGGGTTTGCCGGTGCGGGCGAATTTCGATATCGAGTTTCCCAAACCCCTTCTGAATCTCGTTCTTCGCAAGCTCAACCTCGCGGGATCCGATGCGCTCTATCCGGGGGCGCGTTACCACAATCGCCGCGATCTCCTGAGCTTCCCGGATTTCGGAAAGTCGGAACTGAAGTACAAACGCGCCGCCCCGGTCCCGGTGCCCGCCTTTGCAAAACGCCAGGTCGGCATGTTTGCCGCAATCCGGAAACGCGACGTGCTTGTCCATGTGCCCTACCAATCGTTCCGACATCTCATCACCCTGTTGCAGGAGGCCTCGATCGATCCGCTGGTGCAGAGCATTTCGATGACGCAGTACCGACTCGCGCGCGGCTCCTGCGTCGCCAAAGCTCTCCAGGCCGCCGCGCGCAACGGAAAGGAGGTGTTTGTCCTCGTCGAGCCACAGGCCCGCTTCGACGAGGAGGCGAACATCCGCTGGGCGGGGCGCTACCGCGACGCCGGGGTGATGGTGCAACTCGGCGTGCAAGGGCTGAAGATTCACAGCAAGCTCGTCCATATCGTGCGGCGCGAATCAGGGCGCGACCGCAGCTACACCGTGCTGGGCACGGGCAATTTCAACGAGGACACCGCTTCGATCTTTGCCGACCACCTCCTCTTCACCTACCACCAGGAATTCGGGGACGATGCGGCAGAGGTTTTCCGATTTTTCCGACAGTCTTACCTGAAGCCGCAACTCAGGCATCTCTTCATCGCGCCTTTCGACCTGCGCACCTTCCTCCGCGAGCGGGTCGAGCGCGAGATCGCAAACCATGAGGCTGGTCGGCCTTCCGGAATCTCGGTGAAGCTGAACAACTTTTCCGATCACACGACCAATGACCTGTTCCTGCGGGCGGCGGCGGCGGGGGTGCCGATACGGCTCATCGTGCGCAGCATGTATTCCCTCGTCACCGAGGACGACGGTCGGATCGAGGCGATCAGCATTGTGGACAAGTATCTGGAGCATTCGCGGATGCTGATCTTCGAGAACGCAGGTTCGCGGGAGGTCTTTCTCTCCTCGGCCGACTTCATGACGCGAAATTTTGACACTCGTGTTGAGACGATCTTTCCGGTGGTCGATCCCGGTCTGAGGGATCAGCTCGTCGAATACTTCGAAGTGCAGTGGAGCGACAACACAAAGGCGCGCATCCTCGACCGCAATCTCCTCAATGGCTATCGGCCCGTGAAGAAGGGAGCCAAGCGAGTCCGTGCCCAGTTCGATCTCGAGTCCGTTCTCCGCGAGAAGTCCGATCTGTGATCGCTCACAAGACGGCCACGACCGCTGCAAAACGGGCGGTTGAGGGCGTTTCGGTCAGGACGAGGGAGCCCGAGACCATCCGTCCGGCTCCGTCGAGTTCGGGGCGGTCGTCTTCGGGACGGAGGGATGAGGCTTTGCGGATCGAGAATGAGAGATCTTTTCCCGGCGCGATGCGGCGCTTCAATTCGAGCGCGACGAGGCCCATGGTGTGACGCGGATTCACTTCGCAGATGGCGCGGTGGCAGAGTCTTCCCCTGGCATCGCGATAGACGTAGGCATCGACGCCGAGGGGACCTTCGTATCCGCCGGCACCCGCCCAGGCGGCCACGTCGGCGGCGAGGCATCGGTCTGCGTCGTAGATTGGCAGACATTGTTCCATGAGGAACTGCGCCAGCTCCGCATCGAGACCCTTGCAGAATTTCGTGCGGCAGACACTGCCTCGGTATCCCCCGAGCCCTGCGATTTGTTGTTCGACGAAACCGACGAAGCGCATGGCACCGCCGTCGAGTCGATATTGCACGGAGAAATCAAACACCCGATCGTGCCGGGATTCGAGGAGGATTCCTCCCTCGGCCACGACTGCGGAAGAAAAGGGACGCGACGCGAGCGTGGCCAGCTCATCCGCCGCGAGGGGAGTGAGGCCCGAGCCGGCCGTGGAGAACGCCCGCTTCAGGACCCATTCGCACTCGCCCGAGTCGCTCAGCAATGCCTGCCCGGCGAGGAGATCGCCCGGCGTGCGACAGGGGATCGAGTGCCCCATCCATTGAGGCATCGCCTCGACTTGAGCGATTTTGGAAAAAAGATTCCGTAGGGCGGGCGTCCAGGGAGTCCTCGCGAGGCCCTCGTGTGCCACCCTTTGGAGCGGGGCGAGGCGGTCCTTCAGATCCGGGGCGATCGCCCAGGGACGGAGGCGGTTCAGCTTGCGGTTTGCAAGAAGTCCCCCGGCATCGATTTCGCCCGACGGGTTCAGGAGTTCGATTTCGGGCAGGGCAAAGCCGCAGCGGGCCAGCTTTTCGAGGTGGGCCGCAGCGGGGGCGCGGCGGAGGAGGAGAACGTCGTCGCGCCGAGCCAGAAAGCCGACGAGCACCTCGAGATCGCCGATGATGGCGAGGCGCGAAGCATCGGGATGGTAGGCAGACGGCCACCTCGCGGCGCGATGTTCGGCTTCGGGATTGAAGAGGAATACGTTGGGGGTGCGTCCCTTTGATCGTTCGAAGCGGGCGAGCCGACGGATGTAATCCTCGTCGAATCCGGCAGCGCGCCGCCCCTCCTCGTTGAATCCGGTGCGATTTCCCTTGGCCCGGCTCGGAGAAAGGGGAAAGGGAAGACGTTTCTCGAGCGCCGCCCAATCGCTCTCGGCGGGATCTTTCCACTGTCGAAACCAATGCAGCCCGTAGCCGACGTGGGCGATCTCGTCTTCGTAGATGCGGCGCAGGATCGAGGCGCTCTTTGCGTCGCCCGCTTCGGCGAGAACGGAGGCGTAGTGTCGCGCATAATCGAGGTTGGCTTGTTCGAATGTCAGGCTCAGTCGCGAGACATAGTCGAGCGGGCTTTCCATCGGCGAGACCGCATCCCAGAAATAGGGACTGAGCGGATACTGTCCGAAGGCGACACCGCATTCCCGCATTCTCGCGAGATACCAGCGCGTGTGACGCTGCTCCTCGCGCAAGGTGTCGGCGAGTCCATGGCGAAAGGCGGACGGGGCGTCGGGGAATTTCAGGAGGGCGAGCGCCATCAGTTCAGCCGCGAGCAGTTCGTGGTTCGCGAAGAAATGGAGCAGGATCCCTCGATTCGTTTCATCGACGAGTCCGGGACGCCCGGGCAGGGAGGGTCGCGCGGATCCGGCGGTGGCAAAGCGCAGCTCCTCGGGACGCCCGGGAACCAACCCTCTCCAGTCGCCGACTCCACTCTGTCGGATCGGAGCCGATTCTTCGACGAGAGGCAGAGGACGGAGCTTTTCCGACAGATCGGAGGAAAAAAGAACCCGTTCGGCGAGCCTCGCCGGAGTTTCTGCCGCAGTGGCGTCGTCGTCGGGAGGTGCTTCCGGAAAAAACTCCGGTTCATCCCAAACAAAGCTGGTCCTTGACCGTTTCATGGGATGTGGCGAGTTTCCTTGATTTGGAGATGCGGACAATCAGCGGGTCCGGCCTAACGCCGGACGACAAGATGCCTCATGATCGAACGAGTGACAAGAATCCCCGTGATCGGGAAGGTGAAAGGTGCAGCTGCGGCGATAGTCTCGGCGTTCACCCGATTCAAGACCGTGCATGACAAGGGCGGCTTC
>CALDKL010000517.1 GCA_937898895.1 uncultured Verrucomicrobiae bacterium
GTTGAAAACGATTCCTCACGAATTTTGCACACGTATTTAGCGATCACCACACTAGACGGAGTAGTTCCGCCCGCCGCAGCAACCAACATCTGCTGGAACGGATTAAACCATTGACCTGCTCCACGAATCCTGATTTCCTTTGTTATGGACCCATCCTCCCCCACCTTCGGCCAGGCCGACATCGTCCGTCTCAGCGACGAGGACGCCGCCGCCTCCATCATCGAACACAGCGTCACCGGCCTCTGGGACGTGGTGAATCACCTCACTCGGCTCCGCCGCACCTCGCGTTCGAGTTTCCGCGTCACCATCTTCGGCTCGGCACGGATCCAGCCCGGCACGCCCGCATACGAGAAAGTGAAGGAACTCGCCGCAGGCCTCGCCGAGATGGGCTGCGACATCATTACCGGTGGTGGGCCCGGACTCATGCAGGCGGCAAACGAAGGGGCCGTCTCCGGAGGGACCGATCGGAAAGGCTCGGTTGGCATCCGCATCGAATTGCCCTTCGAGCAGGAGGTCAATTCATTTGTCGGTCAGGCCTACGAGCACCGCACCTTCTTTTCGCGCCTGCACCATTTCATGATCGTCTCAGATGCCTTCATCGTCGTTCCGGGCGGAATCGGCACACTTCTCGAAGCGTCGCTCGCGTGGCAGTTGCTCCAGGTCCGCCAACTCTACAGCACTCCGCTCATTTTTGTCGGCGCGATGTGGGCCGAGCTTGTCGAATGGGGCAAGCGACACATGCTTATCGAAGGCAGCGAACTGGCCAGCGCAGTGGATTTCACGATTCCTCGCTGCGCCAGCTCGATTGAGGAGACCATTGCTCTCGTGAGCGAAGCTCATGCGGCCTGGCAGGCATCCAAGAACCCGTGAGGCAGATCCCCCCCCTTCTCCGGGAAGATCACCTCTGAAATCGATCTCCGGTCGTCCGCCCCGGTTGGTCGTCCACCGATTCAATCGAGAACCCGGTCTGACCATGCTTCGTAACGTTCGTCGCGTGCGTCCAGGCGCATATCACGCCGCTCCTCCATCTCTAAATACTTCGCATTCCTCTTGTCGAGGCGTTGTTCAAACTCTTCGTTGCTGACACAGGAAGTGAGAAGCGACTGGGCGATGAGAACGGGAACGATGAGCAAGGAAAACATTCGCATAGCAGACTCGTTGAGAGGATTGGTAGGATGGAGATAGGGATGCGCAGGAATCGGTTTCCCGAAGGGTATCCAGATGGAATCGTGAGGTTCAGCGGAACTCATTTCGATACGCCTGCCGCATCGCGTCGGTCCGTGCTGCCTGATTCATCGGCAGAGGGGAGTAACTGGATGATCCGCTATAAGATCCCGTCGGGACGGTGCCTCCCCCGGAATCCTTCTTCGAAGCGCAGCCAATCATCATCCACGATGCCGAGCTCAAAACGATGATTGCAAAGAAGGTCTGAAGTTTCATCGGTTGGATCGAGTTAGGGTTGTTGTATCCTTTCGAGGGAATCATGAATCCGTCGCCATTGCCGCAGCTTCGGGCTTTTCGAAAGTGATGGCCCTCTTGTCGCATTTCGTTTTCCACGGGAAATACGGACGCACTTCCCCCCCTGTGCAAGGGATATACTCACACTCCGTCCCGCCTCCGAGGGCCTTGTAGAGACGGATGTAAAAACCCGCCAACTGGCCCCGGCTGAAAATCTCGGTATCCTCCGCATCGAATTTCGTCCGTTCCGCGTCGAGCACGT
>CALDKL010000518.1 GCA_937898895.1 uncultured Verrucomicrobiae bacterium
CGAAGCATTCGAATCGGGCAGTACCGCGACTTTTGCGATGCGCCCCACGAGAGTCTTGTCGGGAACCGACTCAGCGGTGATGTAGACCTTCTGCCCCAACTCGATCTTCTTGATGCTCGACTCATGGATCTTGACCTCGACGCCGAGCTTGGACATATCGGGGATGGTGATGATGGGCTGGCCCGTCTTGAGGGTCGCGCCTGCGGAGATCCCTTCGTAGACACGGCCCGCGTAGAAGTCGGCGTTGGCTCCGCCGTAGGCGACCAATCCTGGCTGGGTGGCGCGGATGACGCAACTGGCAAGCTGCTCTTCGAGATGCTCCCGCTTTTTCAGCTCGAGTTCGTAGCGGCGCTTCACAGAGCGGTATTTCGCGTAAATCTGGGACATCAAGGCAAGTTTTTCGCGTTTTGTGCGGATGAGAGAGAGCAGGGCCTCTTCGTAAAGGGAGAGCATCTTTTCAGCCTCCTTCGGGAACTCGTAATCGCGGAACAACTCGAGTTCCGTTTCCGAGCGCTGCAGGGCAAGGCGTGCTTTGTCGAGTCCGACAAGCTCGTTCTCCAGGGTCTGCTTGGTGATAAACTCACGCTCGTGAAGTCGCTTGGCTCCCTCGACCGACTCTTCGACGACGGCGAGTTCGGAAGAGGCAACGAGAGCCTCGTCGCGCATGCGACGGATCGTTTGCTCCGCCTCACCATCACCGAGGAGTTCATCTTTGAGAAACGACCCGAAATTCACATTCGCGGCCAGGCTGTCATCGGCGACGAGGGCGAAGGATGCGACATTCTCGCCATCTCCCTGGGCAGAGGAGTCCGGTCCCTCTTTTTCGGTCTCGAAGGCTTTCGCAATCAGGTCGGTCGCCTCCTTTTCGTAGGCGGAGAGTGAGTCATTGCCAAAAGGGAGACCGAGTTTCTTCAGCGTGGCCCCGGCAGCCTCCGCACCCACAAACTTCTGAAAATCGAGGAGGGCGAAGCGCAGCGTCTGTCGCGCCGCCTTGATCTCGCTGAGTGCCTCACTCTCCTGGATCTCGATATTCTGCCTCGCTTCGGCAAAGAGAGCCTCGGTTTGCTGAAATTCGACATCGTGATCGACGATCTCCTCCTCGAGTTCGGATTGGTCGAGGCGCACGAGCACCTTGCCTTTGGCAACGTCCTCGTCACTCACATTGTAACCCTCTTCAATGACTTCGAGAATTTTGATGCCACCCGGCAACTTCACATCATTGCGATATTCGAGGAAATTCAGAGCCTGGATGTTCCCGCCCTCGAGCACGTCGATGACGAGATCTCCCTGCTGGACGGTAGCGAGAGGGACTTCGCTCTCGGTCGTGCCTCTGCTCTTGATTCTCAGAAGACCCACGCCCGCCGCAACCAGCCCCAGGATCCCCACTGCGGTAAGAAGCCGTTTTTTCATTATCCTGTTGGTAGGGTTGTCAGGGTTTCTCGTTTCCGAGATTTTCCGCCCAACGCCCATCGGACTCAATATACAGGATGCCCATGTCTCTCCAAAGGCGCAACCGCGCCAAGGTGTGGGCGATCAACGCCGCAGTGTGTTGATTCTGGGCTTCGACGAGATCCTCCTGCGAATCGACGAGGTCGCGCGCCTCGCCTCGCCCGAGTTCGGAGAGGAGCAATTGTTCCTCGAGTCGTCTTGCCGCGAGAGCGACGCCTTGTTCGGCGATCTTGAAGCTGATCCGTTCCTGGTCGAGGGCACGCCATGCGTCGTAGATTTCGAGGCGGGCTCGATCCCGTGTGAGATCTTCGGATCGCTTCGCCCGATCCACCTCGATGAGGGTGGCACGGTAGATGTTCCGTTCCGCCTTGCGATCGAGGGGCAGATCGAGATCCACCGTTCCCGCCCAGCGGCGGCGGTCCCAGTTGATGGCGGGAGTGGTGTCTGCCGGGTCACTGACGGAGTTGTAATCGAGGGCGACGTCGAGTCTCGGGAGGAGGCCATTGCGCGCCACCTTCACCCGACGCTCTGCGTCGACGACACGGTCGCTCGCACTGGCGAGATCAGGCCGCGTCACGAGGGCGATCTCGACCGACTCCTCGCGCGACACATCCGGATTCTCGATACGGAGTTTCGCGAGTTCACGTTCATCGAGAATGAGTTTCGTCTCGACGGGAACCCCCAGGGTGATTTTGAATTCGTCGAGGCGGTTGAGATAGACTCGAATCGCAGCGATCCAGCGACTTTCGGATTGCAGTTTGGCTTGGCGAAGCCGTCCCAACTGATTCTGGGTGCGCCGGTCTTCCTCGGCGAGAGCCTCCTCGCGAGCGACGTTCTTGAGAAATCCCTGATAAGCGGTGTGGTGGTTTTTCACGAGATCGCGCGCGAGGAGAACGCCATAGTAATCTCCGACCAGGTCAACGATGAAATCCCTTCGATAGTCCGCGAAGTCACGCAGATCATAGAGCAGATCACGCTCCTCCTGGGTCAGCGCCTCCAGGGTCACGGTGGATCCGGCCCCCTGCAGGAGAGGCTGCACCACGGTCACGGCGAAATCGGAATGATTGATCGACTTGTTTCCCGTCATGATGCGCAGGAAGTCCTGGGTAAAGTCAGCCGAGATTCTGGCCCCGGTCCTGCAAAGCCAGTTGAACCCGGCAGACTGGGTGCGGGAAAAGGTGTTCGTCGAGACGAGTTCGGTCATGCCCTTCTCGAGCTCCGCCGCTCGCGAATCGACCGCCCGGGTGGCGGACCCGTTCGTGTAGAAAATGGGCTGCAGGCGATGACGCGCCAGAGTCAGATCGAGAGCCTGCAGATAGAGACTCTCTTTCATCGTGAGGTATTCACGACTGTGCTGTATCCCCGTGGAGAGGGCTTCATCCAACGTCAGAACCTTCGCCCCTTCCTCATTCGAGGCAAATTCGCCGAGAACGCCGTCGCCCTTCGTGCCGGGCAACAATTTCGAGAGATCGGGAGGATCCGGAGTGATGAGTTCCACGTCGGAAGGTCTGACGTTGTCGACCTCGGGGGTCTTCTCGATCAGAGCCGCATAGGTCTCGCGGTCAGCCCGGTTGCGGTACATCTGCGGAGAACAGGACACAACCGCGAAGGTGGTTCCACAAAGGACGAGGAGGAATCCCAGCCATGGTGGAAACCTCTCCCCATCTCGCCCCCGGCAGGGGTGCGAGGTTCTCGCCGATCTGTCTCTTCGCATCCGTGTCGCCCCTTCTTCGGGCAAAGACACGGCCTTGGCAATGACGCCAACAAGCCATGCAGATGGGTTGACGAAGTCCTGGAACGGGCCTCCGTAAGCCGGATTCTGTTCGCCCTGACCGTGGTCGATCCGGGCGGACGATCATTTCTCTAAGGTTCGCCCCCGGAGGGACGCCCCCTCCCCGCCGAAGCGAGGGGCGACTACTACCCGGGTGTATCCCACGACCGGAGCCGCAGAGCCGGACCGGCGATCCGTTCACCCTGTTCTGTCTTGCACCACATGGGGTTTGTCCTGCCCCCTCGGTCACCCTCGGGGCGGTGAGCTCTTACCTCGCCATTTCACCCTTACCCGACGGCACCAGAGGAACCGTGCGGGCGGTTTGTTTTCTGTGACACTTTCCGTCGCTCCGCCATTGCAGCAGAACGCCCCGGCTTTCACCGGGCATGTTGCCGTGCGGTGTCCGGACTTTCCTCTGCCTCCCGAAGGAAACAGCGATCATCTCCGGCCCGTTCCAGGACAGCCACTTTACGGCGGATCGTCCGACAATGCCACGAAAAGATGCGGATTGCGCCGAGAGGAGGCGCTGGGGGAGTGACCGAACGCCACCGAATCACGCCACCTGGGCAGCGAGTTGACGCACCGTTTCGATCTCTTCGACAATGAAGTTCTGAACGATGCCCAGTTTCAAATAATAGGTCTGCAGGGCAACGGGAAGCAGGTCGAAATCACGGATGCGCTGACGACACTGGGGAGATCCGCAGTGGCAGTCCAGTTCCCAATGTCGCTCCCGCATGGTCGTCGAATAATCAAACCGGATCTCCTCGCCGGGAAGAATCGCACGTGTCGCGATCAGACGAATCTCGTCGACGAATCCGGAATTCGGATTGCAGGAGTGATTGAGGAACTTGGCCGGAGAATACGGATCGATGTATCGGTCGATCCCCACCTGGATGACGTAGGCCTCATGGGGCAGCGCCACCGCTTCATCGAAGTCGATGACCTTCCCGGTCAGATAAAAGATTGTTTCCTTCGGATGGATCGGAACTCTGGCAAAAACGCCTCTCCCAAGAGTTGATTCAGAAATATAGATTTTCTCGGACATCGGATTTTGGTGAGCTTTGAAGGGCATCGATGCTCGATTTCCGGGTCACAGCAGAATTCAGCATCTTGGGATGATCTGGGTGGCTTGATTGTCTGATCGTAACGCGAATTTCAAAAAATTCCAGGTTCTGAGTCGAATTTTTTCAAAACATTTCATCTGTGAGAATATTTCTATTTGTTTATTATGGAAAACATGAAAATAATTGTTTTATTCACTTATTTTTGTTATATTCCGTGCGATTTCATCTGTATCCCCCATGACGTCTCCCTTCCGGTTTGCCCCTCTTCGATTGGCGTTCCTCGCTCTGATGCTCTGCTCTTGTCGGGAGCAGGCCCAAACGCCGAAGTCTGAACCCAATCTCGAGGCGGAACCCGCGAGCCTCGCAAAGAACGATGAGGGACCGCGCCCCCTCGTCATCCTGACCTGGGACGAATACTTTTCCCCATCGGTGGTAGAGAAGTTTGAAAAGGAACACGGCATTTCGGTCGAGTTCGTGACCTTCAGCAACCTCGAGGAGATGCAGGCCCTGTTGCAGTCGCGTCCTGCGGATTTCGACCTACTCGTTGCCAGCGGAGGCACGGTTGCAGACCTCATCGAGCTTCAGCTGGTCCAGCCGCTGCATCACGAGCGAATTCCCTTGCTCAAGAACCTCGACGCGCAGTTTCTCGGACTCCGCTTTGACCCCAAGAACCAATTCTCACTACCCTACATGTGGGGAACGACCCTGGTCGCCTATCGAGCCGATAAGATCAAAGACCCGAAGAAGAGTTGGAACCTGCTTTGGGATGAAGCCTATCGCAGTCGCATCCTCATGGTCGACGACGGGTTCGATGTCTACGCGGCCGCCCTCCTTTCGAGAAACCACGATTTGAATTCGCAGGACCCGGGGCAGATCGAGGAAGCGACCGAAAACCTCCTCGATCAAGTTGATCGGCTCGACTCGCGCTTTGTCGACATTTTTGAGGTGCGGGACAAACTCGTTTCCGGGGAATGCTGGATCAGCATGACGTATAGCAGCGACGCCGCCGTGCTCGCGGAAGAAGAGAAAAACATCGCCTACTTTATCCCTGAGGAAGGTGCCCCCCTGTGGGTCGACAGCTTTGTCATTCCCAGGGAGTCCACAAACAGCGAGGCCGCTCATCTCTTCCTCGATTTCCTGTGCAGGGCTGAGATCGCAGCGGAGAATTCAAACGAACTCTGGTGTGCCTCGACCAACCGTGAGGCCCGCGCCTTTCTGAGCAAGGAAATCCTCGCGGACCCGACGATCTATCTCGCAGACTCCGTCATGTCGCGGTGTCGGGCCGAGGGCCAGTCCAGTCCACAACGGCAACTTCTCATGAACCAGGGCCTGAAGCGGGTATTCGACAAAGTCCGTGAGGTTTCCGGGCTTCCCCGACTCTCCCTGCTCATCTGGGACGAATACCTCGCTCCGGAACTGATCTCGCTGTTTGAGAAGACGCATCACGCTCGCCTCCTCGTGACCGAGGTTGAGAACTCCGAGGAACTCAAACAAGCAATCACTTCGGCTCCCGATCGCTACGATGTGATCGTCGCGGACGAACAAACCCTGCGAGACCTCATTCAACTCAAGCTGCTCAAAGATCGCCCCCTCTCCGGAGATGGCACCTCCCCCATCCTGAGCGAAGCCTTTCTTGCCTCGCCGGCAGATCCGGAATATCGGTATTCGATTCCCTATCTCTGGGGAATGACAGTGCTTGCCGGAAAAGCCGAGGTGCTGGAGGAAGTCGAACCCAGCTGGAGCTTGCTCTGGAGAGAGGATCTGCGCATCGCCCTGCTCGACGAACCGTTTGACCTCGTGTGGATCGGTCTTCTCGCACTCGGGTACGATCCGGGAACAGCCACTCCGGCCCAGATCGAGGAGACCACCACCCGCATCAAACAACGATTCCCCAATTTGACCCACGACATGAAGGATCTTGTTTCCGGACTCGATGCGCTCGAGGCGGATGAGATTGATCTTCTCGTGACTTACAACGGCGACGCGATCAGTCGCGCGGAGCAAAACCCCTCTCTCCGGGTCGACCTCCCAGTGGAAGGCGCCCCTCTGTGGGTGGATAGTTTTGCGATTCCGCGCGATGCCCGCTCCCCCGAACTTGCCGGGCGCT
>CALDKL010000519.1 GCA_937898895.1 uncultured Verrucomicrobiae bacterium
AATCTGAAATCCTTCTTCAGGGAAGGGTTGACTCCGCCATGCAACCCTGTTGATTCCGGCATGTTCCCTGACTCCAACGCCGGGAAGGTCGGCGGCTTTGAAACCCGCGCAATCCATCTCGGACGCGACTTCGTGAGTGACACCGGTGCGGTGACTCCGCCGGTGTGGCTCACGTCCACCTTCGAGTATGGCAATCCGAATGACTTCGACTACACACGGTCGGGCAATCCGAATTTCCGCCTGCTCGACCGCGCCGTCGCCAGTCTCGAGGGCGCGGCGTTTTCGACTTGCTTCGGCAGCGGGGTCTCGGCGATCACCGCCGTCGTCTCGACGCTGAAAAGCGGTGACGTCGTCGTGGCCGAAGAGAATCTCTATGGCTGCACCTTCCGCCTCTTCGCCCAGGTCTTTGCGAAATTCGGGGTCTCGGTCGTCTACCTCGACTTCACCGATCCGGACTCGCTCGAAACGCTCGCCACCCATTCGCCGACCCTGGTCTGGATCGAATCTCCGACGAATCCAAATCTGAAAGTGATCGACATTGCCGCCGTGGCCAAGGCCGCTCATGCCGCCGGATCGCCGCTGCTAGTCGACAACACGTTCGCGAGCAGTTACCTGCAACGCCCGATCGAGCTGGGGGCCGATCTTTCCCTGATTTCCCTGACCAAATACGCCAATGGGCACTCCGACGCCCTTGCCGGGGCCGTCTGCACGAACTCGGAAGAGTGGCAGGCAAAGATGGTGTTTGCTCAGAAAGCCCTCGGTCTTCAGCCCGCCCCGATGGACTGCTGGCTGGTCTCTCGTGGCTTGAAGACGCTTTCGGTGCGGATGGAGCGGCACAGTGCCAATGCCCTAACCTTCGCCGAATTTCTCGAGAAGGACACGGATGCCCTCACGGTTCGATATCCCTTCCTGCCCTCGCATCCCCAGCACGAGATCGCGAAACGCCAGATGCGCGGTGGCTCGGGCATCGTCACGGTCGACTTCGGGAGAAACCTCGCGGATACCCAGGCCTTGCTCGGACGGCTCGCCTTGTTTCCCAAGGCCGAAAGCCTCGGCGGGGTCGAGTCGCTCTGCTGCCATCCCGCCTCAATGACCCACGCGAGTGTGCCGAGGGAACGCCGCGAAGCCGTCGGCATCACCGATTCACTCGTGCGATTCTCCGTCGGGATCGAGACGGTCGAAGACCTCATCGAAGACGTCCGCACGGCTCTCGTGAAATCCTGACATGGCCACACGCGACCCTTTCGACAATCCCTTCTGCCACCCCGAGGATCTTGGCCTCGCCATCCCCGAGAGCGATCATGCGGTCTCCGTCTGCCTCCCTCGATGGAGCGATGTGATCGGCTATGAAGAGGGCGACCCTGCGGTGCTCGATACGTTCGAGTGCGGTTATCCTCGCTTTGTCCCGCATCCCCATGTGGCGGAACTCTTTCTCGCGGCCCAGGCCGAGTTCGCGAAACATCAGAAGAAACCCGAGTCGGCACTCGTCTTTCCCTCGCTCGCGGCAGCCTGGCGCTGTGCGGATTTTGTGAAACGTCGCTGTGGGGCGTCTTCTCGCCTCGAGTCCTACGGATGGGGGAATCTCACCGCGATTCTCCTTGAAGAAGCCGCTTACGACACCGCGTGGAAGTACTGGCAGCACGGAGGCGAGATCACGAGCAGTCGCCTCGCCGAATCGGCGCTGAGCGATGCTCCACTCGCGCCCGAAATGGTGGAGGCCGGGGAAAAGGCAACTCGGATTCTTCGAGAACGGATCGCGGGTCTGTATCCGGGGGCTTCCGCCGGGGATGTCTTTCTGTTCTCCTCGGGGATGGGGGCGATTTCGGCGGTCTACCGCATCCTCACGGCACGGCGGCCCGGCGAGCCGACGGTGCAGGTGGAGTTTCCCTACCTCGATTCCTTCAAGCTCCAGGAGCAGTTCGGAGCCGGCGTCATCGATCTGACCGCGTCGGAAACGGGCGGGGCCGCCGATCTGGAAGCCCATTTCGCTTCCGGCGGAAACGCCGCTGCGGTTTTCACGGAAGTGCCGAGCAATCCCCTTCTCCGCACGGCCGATCTGGCCGGAATCGCGGCGATCCTGCGGCACAAGGGTGTACCCCTGGTGATCGACGACACGGTCGCGACGCCGATGAATGTGGAGCCCTTCCGTTTCGCGGATGTCGCCACCTCGAGTCTGACAAAAGTGTTCTCCGGGGCGGGAGATGTCGCGGCCGGCTCGGTGGTCGTAAACCCTGCTTCGCCCGTTTATGAAGTCCTGAAAGCCTCCCTGCCCGCCGAAGAGGCTGCCAGTCCGCTCTTTGTCCGCGATGCGATGGTCCTGGAAAAGAATTCCCGGCACTTTGCGGAACGGGTCGAGGCCACCAATGAGAATGGCCTCGCTCTCGTCGAATGGTTCCGGTCACGACCCGAGGTCAAGACGGTTTGGCACCCCTCCCTTGTTTGTCGCGAGTCCTACGAAGCGGCCATGCGCCCCGATGGGGGATTCGGGGGGCTTTTCTCAATCGATCTGCACGGGGGAGAAGCGGCGGCGGCGGCCTTCTACGATGCTCTCGAAATCTCCAAGGGCCCCAGCCTCGGGACGGATTTCAGTCTCGTCAGTCCCTACACCCTGCTGGCGCATTACAAAGAACTCGACTGGGCGGCGGGCAGGGGTGCCTCCCGAAATCTGATTCGAATCTGGATCGGGTTGGAGGAACCCGAGGATCTGCAGGACCGCTTCGCGCGGGCCTTGGCGGCGATTCCGGAATCGCAGAATTCGGAACCTTAAGGTTTCTTAACTAGAAATTTTGCATTTCGGGCTTGCGAGAACCGCCGAAAACGCCTTTCATGGCCGATACGTGGATTTCTCTCTATGAAAAAATGGTTCGCTTTCTTTTGCGCGGTTTGCCTGATGCCGACCTTCTCTGCCCAAGCGTGGATCGGGGGTCCGTTCAGCAACAATTCATTCTTCGAACCCGCCGGCACCGATGGGGTGTATGAGGCCACGGCAACGGCGTTCAACGGAATCGGTCTCTATCGGTTTGCGGTGGGAAATGAATTTGTGGGGATCAATCCGACCGGGGTGAATGCTTCAGTGCCCTCGCAGAGCACGGTGCAACCCGGAACGCTTGTGACGGTTCCCGGGATCAGTTCGGGCAACGTGGTGATCGGTGCCTGGGGCAGCGGCTTCACGAACATCTGGTACTATCGGGGCGTGCAGTACTTTGGAAATACACTCGGAACGGTGAATGCCGTCGCAGGTCAGGTCGTCGGGATGGCCGCAAGCCGGAACAACAACGGTGCGGGTGCTCTCCAGATCACTTCGGCTTTCAAAGCGAAGCTGGTGAACACTGGCGAGTTTGTTGCCTCGACCCCCTTCAATGGAGTGGGACGGGCCGCTACGAACGGCGGTGTTCGTTTCCGCTTTACGGTGCTCGGCTCCAAGGTTTCCAACAATCTCTACTTTGGCCTCTGATTGGGAGTCCTCCGGAAGGGGACCCGCCATGCCTGTCGCAGCGTGAGAAAGGTTCCCCACCTCCGGGTTTCAGGACTCAGTCTGCTGGAATTGCTGGTCGCAGTGGCATTGGGTGTGCTGCTGATTTCCCTGGCCATTCCGCTCTCCTCCCTCTTCCTTGATCGGGCGAAGAAGGCGCGATGCATCTCCAACATGCGGGTACTGCACTCCGCCCTCGCCGCCCATGTCACCGACAAGGGGCACTGGCCTCAGATGGAAAAAGACCGCTTCAACTTCACCGAGGAGGAGTTCTTCGAATTCTGGGTGAAGGCGACCGACCCCTACGGAATGAGCCAGGAGGCCTGGCTCTGCCCCATGGACCGCGCCCTCTCGGTGCGCGCGGGGAAAATGGAGGATCGATTCTACGGCTCCTACAATGTCACCCGCTTCGATGAAAGTCCCGCCACCCCTTTCCGCTGGAACCAGCCCTGGGCGATGGAGCGAGGGAATTTCCACGGACGCGGCGTTCACATCCTCATGCCCGATGGTTCGGTGAACGAATCGATGAATCCGTTTGCGGGTCGGTGAGCGCAAACCGTTCCGATCCGGCAGCGTGTTGGATCAGACGAAACACGGGAACGGCCAGCGACCGAAGGCACCGAAGACGCGGACCCCAAGGGGTGTGGCGGTGGAGACACTCATGAAGAGAGTGCCTTCCGAATCCACCGCTTTTCCTGGATTTGTCCGAGTATCCCGCGTGTTCCGTGGTTCCCCATCGTCGGATTCAGGATCAGAGGCTACGGATCGCCTTCAGATACTGATCCCAGTCGTAATCGGTGACATCGTGTTTCCCGCTGCGGATGTGGTAACGCACTCTGTCGCCGACGGGTTCGTTCAAACCCGGCATCTCCTCGACACCGACACCCTTCTTCCCGAGCAGTTCGTAGACGGGCCCGGCGTACTTCGCGGAAAGGAACTCACCCTTCGGATCGGCCCATTGATCTTCCACGGCACTCGCTATGTAGACGAGCCGCGGAGCGATCAGGGCGACCAACTCGTGCTGGTCGACGGGCAGAGAAGCCTCGTTCTCATTGTACTGGTTGAAGGTGTCGGAAAACCAATGGGGGAAGGAGGTATTGATCCGCGCGACGCGCTCGCCGAAGCGGCGGCGACTCAGGGCCGCGCCCCCGCAGCCGGAGTCGTTTGAGATGACCATGGCGAAACGCTCGTCCTGGGCCCCGGCCCAGAGCGCCGTTTTTCCAAGTCGAGAATGGCCGAAGACGGCGACCCGCGTTTTGTCGATGGCAGGGTCGGTCTCGAGATAGTCCAGAGCCCGGCTCGCCCCCCAGGCCCAGGACCCGATCGATCCCCACTCCGATGGCCCCGGTTTGCCAAAGAGGGCATGGATCCCGTTCGCGAAACCATCGTCGTAGTCCGGATCGATGTCGCCGTAGTAAAAGGTGGCGAGAGCGCATCCGGCATCGACGATTTTCTCCAGCGGCCAGCGCGAGGCCTGGTTTCCACGAGAGGATTCGGTGGCGCGGTGATCGAGGACCTGTCCCTTCTTGTCAGGCTCGTTGCTTTGTCTCATCCAAGCGCCGGACAAGGTGATCTCGGTGGAGGGATGAATCCCGTGATTGCCGGTGAAGTTGAGACCGATGAAGGCGGGGACTCCCCCCTCGGGGCGTTTGGTCGGCTTGATCACAAGCAGATCGACGGTGGGAGCACCCTCCTTTTCCGAGAAGTGGATCCGCACCTCCTCGAGGATCGCTTTTCCATTGAGGAAACCGGCGACCGTTTTGCGGGGTTCGAAGCGCATCGTGTCCGGCCGCCCGACAGGTGTCTTTCCGTAGACATGGGCTTCAAAAAGTCGGAGCAACTCCACTCGCCGCCTCGACCAATCCTCCGGAGTCTTCACCGGGGTTCCCTCCTCGAAGCGCAAGGGATCGGGCAAGGTGTAGGCGGGTACTTTGGCCTCGTCGTAGATGACTTCCTCCTCGGCGGTCAGGGTCAACAGGGGAAGGAAGGTCGCCAGAAGAACACAAGTCAGTCTCATGCGCCGATCATAGAATCGGGTGACCGATTCTCGCAATTGCGCACTCGCGGAGATTCAGCGTTTCAGGCCATGACCAGGGAGAAACGGAAGCAACACCACTGTAACCAATTCGCCGCATCCGCAGTCTGACCAGACATGCGCCTCCTTTTGCTTCTCTTTTTCATTCTGTCCGTGGCCGCGCACGGAGAATCCCCCGCCTCCGGATCGGAGGTGCTGCGTTTCGATCCGGTCGATGGCACCCGTGCCCGCACCGTTCCGGTCAAGGTGTATCTCCCCGCCAAAAAATCCCCGGTTCCCGTGGTGATCTTTTCCCACGGTCTCGGCGGATCGCGCGAGAACGGAGTCTACCTCGGAGAGCACTGGGCGGCCTCCGGCTATGTCGCCGTCTTCGTGCAACATCCCGGGAGCGACGAGTCGGTCTGGAAGGAGGTCGCGCGCGGCGAGCGGTTCGATGCGTTGAAAGGGGCCGCAAGTCTTTCCTCGACCCTTGATCGTTTCGCCGACATTCCCTTTGTCCTCGATCAACTGGAGCGATGGAACGCGGAGAGCGGACATCCCTTGAAAGGCCGACTCGATCTCGAGCACATCGGGATGTGTGGCCACAGCTTCGGTGCCGTCACGACCCAGGGGATGATGGGGCAGCGTTTCCGCGCCAATCGCACCTTCCGTGATCCCCGCCTCGACGCCTTTTTTCTGATGAGTCCTTCGGGTTCGCGCGGGCTGTCCTCGGCACAGGCCTTCGCGGAGATCACGGCACCGGTCCTGTGCATGACGGGGACGGAGGATGCGAGCCCCATCACTCCCGAGGTCACCCCCGCCTCGCGCCGCGAAGTGTTCGCCGCCCTGCCGCCGGGGGACAAATGCCAGCTCGTTTTCGAAGGCGGGCAGCACTCCGCCTTTTCCGATACCCCCTTGTTCAACGAGCAGCGAATCGCGCATCACCACGGAGCGATCCGGTTGATTTCGACCCGATTCTGGGATGCCTGTCTGAAAGGAGATGCGGAG
>CALDKL010000520.1 GCA_937898895.1 uncultured Verrucomicrobiae bacterium
AGATCGCGCGTTTGTGCGGTATCGTTTTTCTCGCTCCAGTTGATCGTGGCACCGGGTTGCCCGATGCCGCTGCCGGGACGGAGGAAGTAGGTGGCCTTGGCGGTCTTGTCGTTGACGTCGTTGTGGGCGCGGAAATGGAATCCGGCGTGTTGGGGATCTCCGTCGAGACGGAGTTCTGCGACCTTCGGTGTCAGGGTGGATTTGAAATCGACGACCACGTCGGGACCGGAGAGGGCAAAGCGCATCGTGCGGGCCTCCGTCGCGAAGGCAATGCCGTCGTCGCCGATCCAGTCGATCTCGGCGGTGAACGCAGCCGCGTCGGAGGATGCCTCCTGCGCGAGGAAGCGACGATGGGCCTGATAGGCCTTGCGGCAGTGCCAGACGTCCACCTTCTCGTGCACCTTCCCGCCCGCATCGGTATAGGAGATCCGGCTGAATCCGTAGAAAACGCCGCGGTGATGGGTGAATTTGCCCCCGGGTCCCTTGGTGAGCAAGTTCCCGTAGTTTTCCCATTGATAGAAGTAAAGGTGACAAAAGGGTTTGAAGGTCTCCTCGCGTCGGGTCGGGCTGCTCTCGTCGAGTGCCTCATACACGTAACGGGCGAGGGGTTTTCCGTCGCGGGACAGTTCGAGGAATTTGCCGGGCGTGTCAGTCCATACGAATTCGCCGCGGGCCACTGTGGCGGCGGCGAGTGTGGCGAGGAGGACAAGGGAGAGGCGTTTCATGCGGTATGCAGGGACATCCGGAAGGGTCAGTTGGTGGGTTTGGCAGGAGCTTCCGCAGGTTTGGTCGAGGCGGCTTTCGCTGCCGCATCTCTGGCCTCCGCCATCGCCGCTTTCGAGGGACGTGGCCGCACTCGGGCCGGGGTGGGGAGTCCGGTGAGGCGGTCGAATTCGTCGGGAGTTCGTTCGGCGGGCTTTGCGTCCTCCGTCTTCGCTTCCCAATCGGCGAGGGCCGAGCGCATCGCGCGGAGCAGGGGAGCGTATCGTTCATCGGCGACGAGGTTGTTCAACTCATACGGGTCGAGTCGGAGATCGTAGAGTTCTTCTGCGGGACGCGGGGTCTGAAAGTGGATCTGCTGCGGTGTCGACAACTCGCGTTTCTCGAGGAGCCGGAGCAGCTCCACGTAGGTGGCGCTGCGCACCACGTCCGCCGGAGGGGTCAGGGGCAGATCCGTGTAGTCGTTGCGGATCAGTTTGTAGCGCTCGTTGCGGACGGCGCGGGAGCGATCCTCGTAGTCGTGCCAGTTTTTTTCGGCGAAGATGTATTCATGGACGGGTTTCGCGGGATCGGTGAGCAGGGGCGTGAGGTCGACTCCTTCGAAGGTGATGCCCGGTTTTTCGATCTTTGCGACGGAGAGAATTGTCTTGGCGAGGTCGACGGTGCTGACAAGTCGTTCGCAGATTGAACCGGCGGTGGTTTTGCCAGGCCATCTCACGATCAGGGGGGTGCGGATGCCACCGTCGTAGAGCGTCGTTTTGTCGCGGGGAAAGGGACGGCCGTTGTCGGACAGGAACATCACCAGGGTCTTGTCCGCGACTCCCTCGGCCTCGAGCGCGTCGAGAACTTCACCGATGTGATGATCGAGCCTGGTGATCTCGTCGTAGTAGTGTTGATAATCGGCCCGCACTGCCGGGGTGTCGGGATGATAGGGCGGCAGGCGGACTTCCTCGGGGCGGGCACCGTCGGTGAGGGTGCCGTCGTGATAGGGGCGGTGGGGGTCGAGTGAGGCGAGCCAGAGGAAAAAGGGTCGGTCGGGAGCGCGTTGTTTCAGCAGCGCAATCCAGTCCGCACAACCGCTCTGCTGGTCGCCTTCGGTAGTCTCGACAAACTCCCCACTCTCGGCCGCAGATCCCTCGGGGAGTTGGTAGCCCGATTCGTCGGCTTCGAGAATTTTGTCAAAGCGATCACGAATCTCGTCACCGAGATGCCATTTTCCCGCCGCTCCGGTCCAGTAGCCTTTTTCCCTGAGCTTTTCGACGAAGGTGACCTGCCCTTTTGGCAGGGGCCAGTGGAGTTGCTCCGCATCCGTCTGATGGGGATACCGTCCTGTGAGGAGGCTGGCCCGGGTCGGACTGCACGAGGCCGTGGTGAGAAAGGCCCGTTCAAATCGCATGCCCGAGTCGGCGAGACGCTGCAGATTCGGCGTCATGATCGATTCATGGCCGAAGGGGGAAAGGTCGGTCGCCCCGAGGTCGTCCGCGAGGATGAAAACGAAATTGGGCAGCGTTTTCAGTTCTTCGAGACGGCGGAGTTCTGCGGGGTCGGGCGGGGGAGGTTCCTTCTCGTCTCCTTTGCTCCGCTGCGCCACGAGCGTCGGGACCGCAAAGAGCGGCAGGAGGAGGATGGAGAGGACAAAGCGCGTCAACAGCATGGCGGAATGAAGCAGAAACTTCCGGAAATGCCAAGGCTTGCTGAGGGAAAGCCCGTCCGGATTCGATCATCGCGCCAAGCAGGCATTGGTCTGCCTCGACTCATCCCTTGCACAGGACGTTCCGGCAGAGGGAATCGAGCGGACGCACAATCAAAGCGACGCCAGAGCAGGGACTGCCCGTTGAAACCACCATAGCAATCCTCGCTGCTGGTTCCTTCCACCGATTTTCGGCGAGTTTTCGTTTCGATGACATAGAGTCCGGTGGGGCCAACGTCCACATGATCCAGGTTGAAAACGGTGTCGGCACCCTGCGCGGGGAGGTTCGTGAGCATGCGGTGCCAGCCTTCGCGGACCCGCCCCATGTCGTCGGGTTCGACACCGTTTGCCCTGGCTTCCTTCTGTCGTTGCTTGCGTCGCTTCCGGGCCACCTCACTGCTGGCGCGTATCGCCACGAGACGACATCGGTGCCCCGCTTCCCCGTCTGCACCGGCAAGGTCGACGATGTTTCCACGAGGACCCTGGAGCAGCCTTTCAAGGCTTTTGCTGCACTCGGTCCGAAGTCCGAGGGTGAGCGGCAGGAAATCGCGGCAGGGAACCAAAACCGATTTTCATCCATTGTCATCGAAACTTCCTCATCCACTTCCGGACTTCTTTCGGCAGCCTCTTTTCCGGTGTCGCCGACCGCTTCCGCACTTGCGCCGATACACTGTCCTTGCTCCGAAGCGACGGCCTTGCGGAAGTCCAAGCCTGCCTCACCGAGGTGCGTCGGCAAAGCGCCTCCGGCCTGCCGCACGGTCATCGCATTGACACAGTGCCAGCGAATCGGTGGCGGCCATTCACTGCTCGGGTGCCGAGGGTGTCACCGCGTAGGCGCTCGCAAGGCTGCTCCACGGGTAGTCCAGCCGAACCGCGAAAGCTTCCGATGGGGGAGCCGTCGCGCCAGCGCCGGGTTGAGGTGGATGTAGTCCAGCAGAGTGTGCAGATACACGTCCCCGCCGGTTCCTCTCGCTTCCAGGAGGATGGACTTGTAGCGGTGCCCGAAGAGGTGCCCCGATTGGCGATGCCGCGCGTTGAAGCGCCTCGTGTGGGTGTTTTGCGGCCAACCCATCGCCTCGACGAGGTTGGATGAGGGGGGCGAGGAGAAGGTGGTAGTGGTTGCCCATCAGCACCTACGCCCAGATCCGGAAGCCCGTTCGCTCGCAGCACTCCCCGAGGGTTGTGAGAAAGATCGCCTCGTCGGCCAGTCAGAGGAGGCGAAGATCCACTCCCGCGAATTGCTGCAGGCCATGAGGTGGTAGAGGCCACCTTCGTACTGACCCCGACTTCTACCTTCGTCTTCGATGTGAACCTGGCGGGGCATGAAGGAACTGAAGCATCATCGTCGGTTCTCGTTAAAGTCGAAAGTTGTTTCCTGACCCCTAGTAATGTTGGAGCTGCGAAGCCCGCGTAGAGGGAACGAGGCGGGGCATGGGTGGCTGGAAAG
>CALDKL010000521.1 GCA_937898895.1 uncultured Verrucomicrobiae bacterium
TCAGTTCAATCCGCAGCAGGGGGAGTTCGCCGGGACCGACCGGAGCAAAGCGCGGATCGTTTCTCGCGGCGGCAGGGGCCGCCTGCTCGAGGAGAAGACCAACCGGATTGGGCTGGTCGATGCGGTAGTTGCCGATGCATCCGCGCAATTTCTCTCCGTGCCGCAGGGTGACAAAGAGGCCGTGGCAGGGAAGCGCGGCGATCTCGGGAGCGAGGGCTGCGGAGGCGGGCAGGCCGCGAGCCGCACCTTCGACAAGTCGTCTGGCCCCGATGAGCAGGGCACGACGCACGGCGGGATCCTGGAAGGAAATCATGGGGTGGGGGATTGCGTATCGTGTCGGCGGAGCTGCGGCGGAGCCACCGGAATCTCGCGCGGATCGATGGCCTGGCGTCGTCCGCCCCAGGTGCCGCAGGTGTTTTCGAAGATGCCGGGAATGTGGCTGCCGCACGTCGTGCAGGCTCCGTCGCGAATCCGCCACGCCCCGATCTCGTAGTGGGACCGCTCGATCACGACTGAGCCGCAACCGGGGCAAAACGTGCTCTGGCGTTCGCGGTCGAGAACATTGCCGAGATAGACGTGTTTCAATCCTCGTGTCTTCGCAATCTCTCGGGCGGCGCAGAGAGTTTCCAACGGAGTCCGGGTCTTGTCGCGCATTCGGAAGTCGGGATGAAAGGCGGTGAAATGCAATGGCACGGAGTCACCGAGGTGCTCCGCGATCCAGTCGCAGAGTCGGGCCGTCTCCTCGGGAGAATCGTTTTCATCGGGAATGATCAGGTTCGTGATCTCGAACCAGACGGAAGACTCTTTCTTCAACCATGCAAGGGTATCGAGGATCGGCTGAAGGTGGGAAAACGTCTGGCGGCGATAGAAGGTCTCGGTGAACGCCTTCAGATCGACGTTGGCGGCATCCATGAGTTCGAAGAAGTCGGGGCGGGCGAGTGGAGTGAGGTAGCCGGCCGTGACGGCAACCGTCCGGATGCCTGCGGTGCGGGCGAGGCGGGCGGTGTCGATGGCATACTCGGCCCAGATCACGGGGTCGTTGTAGGTGAAGGCGATGCTGCGGCATCCATGGATCTTCGCGGCCTGTACGATGGTCTCGGGCAGGGCCTCGACGCTGAGGATCTCGATCTCGCGCGATTTGGAGAGACTCCAGTTCTGGCAGAAACGGCACCCGAGATTGCAGCCAGCGGTGCCGAAGGAGAGAACGGGAGTGCCGGGAAGGAAATGGTTCAGCGGCTTTTTCTCGATGGGGTCAATGCAGAATCCGGTGCTGCGTCCATAGGTCGTCAGGACCATTTCTCCACCGACATTTTCGCGAACGAAGCAGAAGCCGCGTTGTCCCTCGCCGAGCCGACATTCACGCGGGCAGAGATCGCACACGAGCCGATCCCTTTCACGGTGCCACCACCGGGCCGCCGTTTTCGGAAGGGAGGAGGTCGTGGTCATGACGGGAACAAAGATGGCACGTCGCGCCGAGGTGGTCCACTGCGGCGAGTCGGATTCCGCCACCGATGCATCGGGATGCATCGGAGAGGGGAGTCGGAACGCGCTCGTCTCCGACCGGAGCAGACGAGCCCCGCACGATTGACGGGCCGGACGGACTCGCCTACCTTTCCGGGTCGCTTCGCTCCCTCGTCCTGCCACCGTATCGGATTGTGAAAATTCTCTCGTTCCAACGTGCCGTCGCGATGATCTGGCTGCTGGGAGGGCCAATCCTTTCCCCAGCGAAGGCGGCAGAGGAGACGTCCCCGCCGCCGAAAAAGGAAGTGCCGGCGCAAGAGGGAAAGTCCGCGCCCTGGACCGAGTCCGATTCGCGTCTGGCCAATCAATATTTGAAGCTCCTCCAGAACGATCCCTCCTCCGGCAAAGTGCTGGATCTGCTCTGGGGGCTCTACGAGAAGAAAGGGCAGACGAAGCTGTTGCTCGACTACCTGAAAGGCGCGAGCACCTCGGGGCCGGAGGTGGCGAAGCTCCTCTACGCACACCTCCTGCGGAAGAACGGCGAGATCGAGGCGGCGCGACCGCTCTACGACGAGGTGCTCGAGGCCGACCCGGCGAATCTGTCGGCGATGAGGGCTCTGGCAGAGATCGCCGATCAGCAGAAGCGATGGGCAAAAGCCCTCTCGCTCTACACGCGCCTGGTCGAGTTGGTCCCCGACACGGATGAGGCGGGGCTGGCGCTGCGAATGCGCAAGGCGGCCCTGCATCGCCAGCAGGGACAGACCCGCGAGGCGGTGGCCGACTGGAAGGAGTTGCTGGAGCGGTATCCGGCAAACGTGCCGCTGCGAAGCGAGATCGTGGGGCTGCTCCTCGAAGCCGGAGAGACCGCCACCGCTGTCTCCGTCCTGGCGGAGCTGGCGAAAGCCGACGATCCCCGTCGCCGACTCGATGCTCTCCTCGAGCTGAATCGACTTCACGAATACACGGGCGATTTCGACGGGGTGGTGACGACGGCACGCGAGGCGATGGCGCTTCTGCATTTCAGGAGTCCCGAATATGCCGAACTGTTTTCCCGCCTCGTCCGTATGCACGAACGCCAGGATCGTCTCGCGGAGCTGGAGGCTGCCCTGACCCACGCGGCCGAAGGCGAGAATGCGCCCGAACGCACCCTGCACGATCTCGCCGAGTACTTCCGGCTCACCGCCGATCCGGAGAAAGAAGAAGCAGCCGTGGCACGGCTCGTCGAAACATTGCCCGGCGATGCCGCGCACCGCATCCGCCTCGCAGAGCTGCAATTGCGCAATGATCGTTTTGATGCCGCCGCTGCGACTCTCGACGCCCTGCTCACGGTCGGCGGGACTCCACCCATCCGGCTCGTCCTGCAGCGTGCCCTCGTCGATCTGCAGGCGAAAGGTCGCGAGGCCGCAGCGGCGAGACTGGCTTCGGTGCTCGACGCCGGTGGCACGACACTCGACGCTCGTCGCGAGATTCTCGACTTTGCCCGAACGCACTATCTCGATGCCCTGGTGGAGCGACTCCTTTGCGACCCGGCCCTCGTCTCGGGAGCGGCTCCGGATGAAAACACCGCCCTCATCGATCTGGCCCGTTTTCTCCACGAGCGCGGCCGCACCGAGCAAGCCGTCGCAACGTTGCGCGACCACGTCGCCGCGGCGGGGGACTCCACGCTCGAAAAAGCCCGCCGCCTGCATCAGATCGGGGAGGTGATGAAAGATCTCGGGCTCGAAACCGAAGCTCTCGCGGCCTTCGACGAGGCCATTTCCCTGGCACCGGACAATCTCGAATACCAATCCAGTCGCGCCGATCTCTATGTGGCGACCAAGGCGATCGACAAGGCCATCGTCCAGCTCGAGGCCCTCCGTAACGGCAAGACATCGATGGAAGAGCGCGCCGAGGTCGATCAGCGTCTCTTCAGTCTGATCCGTGGTCATTACGCAACGAAGTCCGAGAGCGAAGGGATGGACCCGACGGTGTTGAAGAATGGCGCGATCCAGACCCTCGCGGAGTATCGCCGCCTCGCTGCCGCCGCGAACCGAGCCGCGACGCACGGCGGAGACGAACCCCCGCCCAAGGAGCTGATCGACTACTACGAGACGATCCGAAAGGCAGCGCAGGAGTCTCCGACTCCGGAGACCTGTTACCGCGCGGCGTGGTGGGCGCTGAAGCTGCTCGACAATCAGGAGTGCTACCAGCAGTTGATGCGCGCAAACGAAGTGGCCGGAAAGCCGGACGTGGAGGTCGAGAAGATGCTCCTTCACCTCGCCTAGCAGAACGAGCGGCCCACCCTGATGGTGCGCCATCTCACCACCCTCATCGAGATCGATCCGGAGAACGCGGACGACTACCGCCAGCGTCGCGCCGCGACGCGATTTGAACTCGGCTTCGAGGACGAGGCACTGCGCGAGCTGAAAGAACTCGCCGCGAAACCCGATGCTTCCCTCGCCACCCTCAACACCCTGGCAAAACTCTATCAGCGACAGGGCAATGCCGGCCGACAAATCGAAGTCTGGCAACAGGCCTACCGCGATGCCGACCTGTTCGAAAAACGTTCCGTCATCAAACAGCTCTCCGCCGCCCTCATCGAGGCAAACCAACCCGAAGAGGCGTTGAAGGCTCAGCTCGATCTGATCGAGCGGGAGAACGATCCGGTGCAACGAGGCAAGCAACTCGACGCCCAACTCACCGTCGCGCAGGCGCATTTTCTCCTCGCGTGGATGCTCGATCGGTATGCCGAACTGGTCTCGCGGCACCCCTTTGACCGCTTTTATCCGGAGGCTCTCGCCCGGGTCCATCACGCCGCCGGAAATGACCGCGAGGCGTATGAGGCGATGAAGAAAGCCTACTACATGTCAGGCCGGAACGAAGCACTGCTCGCTGAACTCGGCTCTCTCTCCGACCGCCTCGGCGACCTGAAGTCGGCCATCTACTACCGTCGCCAACTCCTCGCCCGCGGCGAAGGCGACACGCTCGAGAACTGGAAGGAACTCGTCCGCATGCTCGAAAAGGATCTCCGTGTGTCCGAAGCCGACCAGCTCCGCCGACGCCTCGAGACAAAGTTTGGCAGCGACACCGATTTTCTCGCCGAGTTGACCGAGCACTACCTGAAATCGGGATGCCCGCAAGACGCCGAGCGTTCCCTGACGCGGCTCGTCTCGCTGCGGGGATGGGATCTCGCCGCGCGTTTCCGACTCGGCCGGATCCAGGCGCTGCGCGAGGAGCAGGAAGCTGCCTTTGCGACCTTCCAGGCGATCCTGAAGGACACCTCCGCGACCGTCTATCCCGAGTCCTTCGATCGCAACATTTTGCCGCTCATCCGGGTGGCCAAAGACACGGGGGCTTTGCGGACCACGGCGGAGGATGCGCTGGAGCCGTTTGTTTTCACGGTCGAGGCATACCCCTTTATCGGCGGAAACCTCCAGGACGAAATTGCCGACGCCCTGCAAACTCCCCATCCCGAATTCACTCCCGCACCCCGGGATGAGCACCTCATTCGGCTGCGAGCACTTGAGGAAGCCTCCGCGCTCGCGGCAAAACTGGGTCGCGTCCCGTCCTGGTTGTCGGAATGGAATGCGGAGTCCCGTCCGCTCTTCGAACGACTCTGGGCGACTCGCTACTCCGGAGCCGGGGCTGCTTTCGCCGATTTGTTGAGGCAACATCCGGCGCAGGACTCCCACACCGATCAACTCTTCCTCGCCTATTGCCATCTCCTCGCCGGAGACAAGCAACGCTTTCTCGACTGGACGCGGGAGGATAATCCCGCCAGCGGCACCCAGCATCCCCGCTCGACTTACGCCGCCCTCGCTGCCCTCATCCTCCTGAAAGACAATGGAGACGATCCGCTCTCCCGTCCCGACCTCGTCATCGAGTGCCTCGGCGATCTCTCCCTGCCCATCACCGTAGCGGCACACCATTTCTCCGAATTGCGCAAGGCGGGTCGCTACGGTGAAGCCTACCGTCTCGGGTGCCGTTTTGCGGAAACGGTCATGGCGGACGAGACGAGTTTCCGATTCGCCCTTTCCCAGGTTGCGGGATTGATCGGCCTGCCCACCGAGCGAAAACGCTGGCTCGACCGCTCCCTCGAACCGTTTGCGACCGGTGCGGGGACGCGGGTTGCGAATCATTACTACACCGCCCTCACCGAGAGACTGGCGCTCTTCGACTCCGACGCAGAGCGGGCCGACTATTTGCGAGATCTCGGCAGCCGCACCCGGATCGCCCCGAGAGGAGAGGGTCAGGTGCTCGAGCGTACCCTCTTCCTTGCCCTCGCATCGCGCGATCCGCGGGTGATCGTGGAGGCCCTGCAACGCCTCGTCGCCCGCGAGGCCGGGCCGACCCGGCCCGCCACCACCGATCCCGCTGATGCGGGCCACGAACAAAGCCAGACCTGGCAGCGGCTCGACCGCATCTTTCACCATCATGCCGAGCGTGTCCGACTCGATGCCGCCACGGCCCCTCTGTTTGTCGGAGCCTTTTTCGTGGGACCGCTACTCAATCCGACCGATCCAGCCGTCTCGGCACAATACGAGCAATTCGAAATCGACCGGAACCTCCTCCTCCTCGAATGGAAGAATGCGCCGGAGCGCACCGCCTTTCTCCGTGAACTGCGCGGACAGTTGCGCGAACCGGACAGTCGCGCCGAACTGGCGAAGGCTCTGGAAAGCCACGGATTTCACCGCGAGGCGGTGCCCGTCTATCGCGCCGACGCCGTCCTGCGCGACCGGGATTACGCGCCGCTGCAGGGGCTCTTCGATGCGGCGGCGGTAGCTCTCGACCCCGCTCCGGCGCTCGAGGTCATCGCCCGGATCGAAAAACAAGAGTTTCCCACGCCGCCGGGACTGACGGTGGACTATCTCAACGAACAGCACGCGCGCTTCCTGCTCCTCAATGGAGATCTCGAGCGGCTCGCCCAACTCGGTCGCGCTCCGGTGGTGGGCGAGGGGGCACCGCCGGTGACGAGCCGGGCTCACCTGCCCTATCAGGATGCCCTCGTCGAGGGATACCGCCGCACCGGTCGGGACGACGAACTCCTGCGCCTTCTCGGTGATTTGAAACAACGCGGCGAAGCCTCGGTCGCCCAGCTTCTCCTCGGCGGAGAAACGCTCGCGAAGGCCTCGCGGCACGCGGAGGCGCTCGAATGGTTGAAGTCCATCGCGCTCGATCCCTCCGAGCCGGTGCCGCAACGGCGGGCCTTGCTCGATTCGGTAAATTCCCATCGGGCCCTGGCCTGGGCTGACCATGCCGGACTCCGCGAGCTGGCCCTGGCCAGTATCGAAAGACAACCCGCCTCAGTGACGCGGACTCTCGCCGCTGCCCTGCATGAAGCGGGTGCGACGGAGGACGCCTCGAGCATTCTCCGACTCCTCCGCCGAGGCACCGGAGACGCAGTGCAACGGACCGCGACCTCGCTGGAACTGTTGCGACTCGAGCGCGGCCGTGGAAAGCCCTGGGAAGAACTCGCGACGGAGCTGGGCAATGTCTTTCTGGATTTCGCTTACCACCTCGATGTCGGCACTCTCGCAGGCGAGGCAACGCAAGCGACGCTTCCCCGATCGAATGCGGCGGAATTCGTCAATTTGCTTTTGGCCGACACAGCGGCGACGAAGACCTTGCCCGAGCGGCTCGCAGGCATCACCGCCCCTGGCCCGAGTCGCTGGCTTCACGAACTGCTCCTCGCGCATTTCCAGGGTCGTCTGGATCCGGTTGCCCGTGGCATTCTTTCCGATCTCGATCCGTCGTCACCGGAGGCCCTGCAAGTCCTCGAGACGCTGCCCGCCTTTGGACCGGAGGGAGTGGACCTCGCCCGCACCCTCGTCGCCGAGAGTGCCCGGCCCGGCGACGCCTTTTTCCCGAATGAACCGGAGCGGCAAATCGCTTTTTTCCACCGCCTCGGTGATCGTCATCGACTCATCGAGGTCCATAGTCAGCTCGTGCGGGAGACGCAATCTGATTCGTTTCACCAGGCCGGGATGGAGGAATGGGTGCCAACGCTCGAGCGACGCGGGGCCTTGCCGTCGCTGTTTGCCGCAATCGGCGAGCGCGACCTCGCCCGCGGCCTCTTCCGGGCCTGCGACGAAGCCCTCGCGACCTATCAGGCGAGTCATCTCGGCTTCCTCAACGCCCATGTCGCCTTCCTCATCGAGAGCGGGGCCTATCCCGAGGCCGAGGCCTACCTGAAGCGCATTCTGAACAAGTCACTGCGCATCGATCTCCGGCTAGTCCCACGACTCTATGCCGCCTGGGGAAAGATGGGGGAATGGGAGAATCGAATCCACGATCTCCATCTCACCCGGGGCCAGGAGGTGCTCCTGCGCAACTGGGCGGTCGCACTTGCCGAAGGCCGGGAATTGCGCGAAGTTCACAATTCATGGTGATCCTCCGTCAACCTTTCTGCACCCTGGTCGCGGTGACGGTGCTCGCCTCGCTCCTCTGTCAGTGCGCGACCACTCGCACGGTGAAATCGACGCGCTCCAGTATCTCCTTCGACCAGAAAATGTGGGGTGGCCAGGGCAACGCCGATTCGGAGAAAATCGATTCCAAATTTGCGAAGCGAGGCTATATCATCGACGAACAGGGAAACATCGTCGCCGACCATCCCGATTTGTACAAAGACAAACGCCCCCGTGGTCTCGACGGCGAATTCGCGACGAAAAAGGCCCGCTTCCGGAAGATGGAGGCCGAGACGAAAGCCTTCCCTACGCCCGAATACCTCGCACGGCAGCAGTTCGATGGAGTCTCGTCGGCACGCGAGGCCGGACGGACCGCGCGCGAGGGGAACTCGCAGCAGTCGCCCGACAAGGCTGCCGGCAAACTGTTTGCCAAAAAGACGGAGCGCTCGAATGCGCTCGCCACCTACAAGACGGGAGCCTATCGCGAGAGCGGCGAGGTGTACGAGGCGGGTTCCGACCGCGAAGCATCCGCCGTGGCCGAGGCTCCCCGAGCCGTGGGCACCCCCCGCACCAAGGGATACCAGGAAAACGTCGCCATGAGTATGGACGATGTGAAGAAGATGCTCAATCCCGGAGCCTACGCGCGTGGCACGGGGATTTCGGATTGAGGCAACCGATGCTCAGCGAGGGGATCGGGTTTTGGGGAATGTTTGGAAACCTGCCTGCCGACTACCAGGGGGCGGGCCTTTCCAAGCCCGGCGCTGCCCCAAGGAAGGGAATGCCCCCCGGCGCCGAACGAATCCGTTTCCTTCGGATTCAGGTTCAATAACTCTTCGCAAAAATCACCCGCCCCTCGGCTGGTTTTCCGGTGAGAATGCAGACTCCCGGGCCGCCTCGCAGGGCCGCATCGTTGGGAATACAGCGTACCGTGACCCGCAGTTCCTGTTTCAGAGCCTCCTCGTCCTCGGAGCTTCCCGCCCAATGGACGAGTGCAAAACCGCCGTGGATCTCCGGCTGCGCCTGGTTCACTGGCGTGAAGAACTTCCGAAATTCCTCCATCGTCCCAACCTCGACAAGATGCTCATCGCGGAAGGCACGGGCACGAGCGAGAAGGGATTCTTGAATCTCCTGGAGAATCCCGGGAATCCCGGACACAGCCTCGCTCATCGGGAGAAATTGTTTGTCCTTTGGCGAGCGGTCGCGGCGGGCGAGGGCGACGGAGCCGTTCTCGAGGTCGCGGGGACCGATCTCGATGCGGACTGGCACACCCTTCTTGATCCATTCCCAGTTTTTCACGCCGCCGCCGAGATCGCGACGGTCCACTTCGACACGGATCGACTCCCCGTGAAAGCTCTGCGCGGCGAGATCGGAGGCGAGTTTGGCACAGGCTTCGAGAATGGGGCCCTCGTGTTCCGGCTTTGGCATCACTGGCAGGATCACGACATGAGTCGGAGCCACCCGCGGCGGCAGGATGAGGCCGTCGTCATCCGAGTGAGCCATCAGCAACGTGCCGATAAGGCGCGTGCTCACCCCCCAGCTCGTCGTCCAGGCAAATTCGCGCTTGCTCTCGCGCCCCTCGAATTCGATGCCAGCCGCCTTGGAAAAATTCTGTCCGAGGAAGTGTGAGGTGCCCGCCTGGATCGCCTTGCGATCCTGCACCATGGCTTCGACGGTGAAGGTGTTGAGAGCGCCGGGGAAACGCTCGGCTTCGGTCTTTTCCCCGGCGATCACCGGCACGGCGAGATGATCGGTGAGGAAACGTTCGTAGACTCCGTGCATCTTCTTCGTTTCCTCCATCGCCTCTTCGGCGGTTTCGTGGGCGGTGTGTCCCTCCTGCCAGAGGAACTCTGCTGTGCGGAGAAAGAGGCGCGGGCGCATCTCCCAGCGCATCACGTTCGCCCATTGATTGATGAGCAGCGGCAGATCGCGGTAGCTCTGCACCCAGCGTGCAAAGGCCGCGCCGATGATCGTCTCGGAGGTGGGGCGGATCACGTAGGGTTCGGTCAGTTCGCCCGAAGGCACCATCTTGCCATCCTTCAGCTCGAGTCGGTGGTGAGTGACCACGGCACACTCCGTCGCAAAGCCTTCGACGTGGGTCGCTTCCTTTTCGAGGTAGCTCACCGGGATGAGCAGGGGAAAGTAGGCGTTCTTGTGTCCCGTTGCTTTGAACCAGGCATCGAGTTGGCGCTGGATCTGTTCCCAGAGACCGTATCCCCAGGGTTTGATGACCATACAGCCACGCACTTCCGAGTTCTCGGCGAGGTCGGCGGCGCGCACGACCTGCTGGTACCATTCGGGGAAGTTCTCCTCACGGGTTGGGGAGATCGCGTTTTGGGGGGCTTTGGCCATGGGGAAAGTGGGTTCGAGGAACGCCCGGACCCTATCCGGTCCGGAGGGATTTGCCAGCGGGATTTGGTGTTGCCGGGTCGGCTCCTGCTCAGTGATCGTCGTGTGCCTCCCGGTGTGGAGAAAAGGGGAGGGGAAAGAAGTGAGAGTCCCACCTGGGATTGCCAACCTGACCCGCTCCGCGTAACCTCCCTTGTGGAAATCCGTCATCTCTTCCTTTCCCCAGCACACAACTTCGTCGGCCACTTCGGGGGACCGGCGGGAACGAATCCGATTGTCGAGGTCTCCGAAATCGAATGTGTCGCAGGCCGCGGCATCCGGAAGGATCGGTATTTTGATCACAAGCCCGATTACAAAGGCCAGATCACCTTTTTTGAACTCGAGACCCACGAGCGGCTGTGCCGGGAATTCGCCGTCTTCGACAAGGGCCCCGAGGTGTATCGTCGCAATGTCATCGTGGCGCATCAGGATCTCAACGAACTGATCGGTCGGGAGTTCGAAATCCAGGGCCTGCGCTTTCTGGGCACTGAAGAATCCAGACCCTGTTTCTGGATGAACGAGGCGTTTGCCCCGGGGTCGGAACAAGCGCTCCTCGGCAAAGGGGGGCTCCGGGCAAAAATCCTGGTGGGAGGGGTGCTGCGGGTGGAATCTTCCCCGACGAGAGGGCGGGAGCCTGGCTGAAGGCTCGCTCCGAACGGAACAATGGGGAATTCCTCCTGTTCAAGGCGTGCATTGCGGGCTTAGGTGTCTTCATTGCCACTCTTCGATACCTCTCGCTGCTGCCCTCCTTGCTCTGTCTCGACGCTCCGCTCGTCGCGCTGGGATGGGCCTTGCTGCTCTCCCCCGTTCCAGAGGAAAGCCGTATGGGAGAGATGGCCGCCCTCTTTCTCGCGGTCTGGATCATTTACCTGGGCGATCGGTTCTTCGACTCGCTCCGCCCTGACAAAGATCCCTCTCCTCCTCCGTCCGAGCGTCTCGCGTGGGCGAGGAGTCATCGCAAAGGGCTTGTCGGTCTCCTACTTTTCGCCCTGGCGGCGATTTCGGCGGTGGCAGGCAGCCTCCTTCCCGACACCGTGAAGTACGGAGGGCTGCTCGCCTCGGCCACGGCGCTCTACTACGCCCTCTTCCGCAATTCCCGAATTCGCGGGCGGCTCCTCGGGATCGTCCCGGCCAAAGAACTCGCGATCGGGATTGTCTTTGCCCTCGGTGCCACCCTCGCGGCCCGGGGAGGGGAAGGGCTTCTCGCCGATCCTGGTCTGCTGCTCTCGATGGTCCTGCTCTTTGCGGGCAACTGCCTGATCATTTCCCGGACGGAGGCGCTCTCGGACCAGGCGCGTGACGGGGCCGCATACTACTCCGGAGCGTTCGCCTGGCGGCACCTTCCGGAATTGTTTTTCACCATCGCCCTGGTCCTCTCGTTCCGGCCGGATCCGCTCTTTCGCGGACTTCCCGAACTCGCTGTCGTCGCTTCGTCCGCGGCCAACCTGGTCGTCTCCCGGATTCGGAGGGGAAACGTTCCCCAGGCACTCGCCGATGCTCTTCTCCTCGCCCCCTGGCTTTTCCTCCTCTGGCATTGGGGAGCCTGACAAAAGGGTGAATGACGGCGAGGCACCATCCGTCCTCACTTTGCCTTCGAGCCCTTGCCCGCGCGGGAGCTTGACCTGATCGAACGACTACGGAACAATTCCGCAAATGAACGCATCACCCCTCCTCGCCGGATTCGCCTTCGCCCTTGCGGCGTCTCCGACTCTCCGCGCCGATGAGGCCCGGGCTTCGGTCTACCTCCTCGACCGATCCGAAGAATACGCAGCGACCGGGGGAGCCTGCCTCCCCTATCAAACGTCGGATCCACCCGGACCTTCGCGCGAGATCCTCGCTCTCGCCGAGAGTGGAGCGGGGTCCGTCGTGCTGATGGTCGCCTTTGCGGGAGACGCACCCCATCTCCGCCTGACCCCGGTGTTGGCGGAACAGGGCGACGAATCCAAGCCCGTGCGCTTCCCGGCGGAGGGCGAGAGGTGGACCTTCGATTCCGCAAAAGAGCCGGTCAATTTCTACATCGCTGTCTTCGACAAGGCCGATCCGGAACTCGCAAAACTCGCGGAGGACTCCGCCTCGCTCGCCGAGGCGCTGAAATCGAAGAATGAAACCGAGATTCTCCTTCGTTCGGAAGCCATGCAAAAGCGGCTCCGCCAGTTCGTACGTCAGCAGGGCGGCAGCGAGCTGAGTGCAAGACTGGGAGGAGCCATCACCGCCTCGCGTGAGGCGTCCTCCTCGAAGGCGGCGACGACCCGCAACGGGACTGCGGGGGGATTCCCGAATTCGCTGTCGTTGGCGGCCTCCCTCGCCCCGAAACGACGTGGACTGAAAACCCTCGACAGCGAGTGGCGCGAAGACAGCCGTGCCATTCCCTTCGGCCTCGCCAAACCGGGAGTGCTCGTTGTTCCCATCGCCGCCACCCCGTGAGCCGAGCCCCGCAGGATCCTTCGTCCGCCGGACCGTATCGCCGTTTCGACCCGGTCGCGGCCCCCTGGTTTTTTCCCCTGCTCGTGCTCGCGGCACTCGTGCTTCTGAGGCTCTTTGCGCCGGGTCTTGCGGAGAAGCCGGAACTTTTCTCGCTCGATCTCGCGCTGAGGGTGCGCACGGCGCTCGGCCAGGCCGAGGCACTCGATCCGGAGATCCGCTTTGTCGAACTGGCCATGGACGACGAATGGGCTCGTCGCCTCGCCACCGACGGCGAATACGCCACCGTCGCCGGAGTTCTCAGGACTCTCGCCTCGCTCCAGGCCGGAGTGATCGCCGTGGACATCATCCACGGGCACGGTCGGATCGAGGATCAGCAACAACTCGCAGTGGCCATTCGCGAAATCCAGGAAACGACCGAGACGCGAATTGTCCTGGCCGCTGCGATCGAGGGGAATGCCGATCCGTATCTCCGACGTTCCCTCCCGCGTGCCGGAGGCGATGCCTTCGCCCAGGGCATCGTCAACGTTCCGGCGGATCATCACTGGCGGGAATACCAGCTCGTCTATCGATTTCAGGGCGAGACTCTGCCTTCCTTTGCCCTCGCTGCCTACGGAGCCTCCCGTCCGGCGGCCCTTGCGCCGAAACCCGTGGCCGAGGGGGTCATGGAGTGGACGGCGCTCGGTCCGGATGGAAAATCGCGCACCTTCCGCGGCGATGATTCGCGGATTTTCCTCAACCTGCCGCATTCGTATTTCGATGATACCTGCGACGAACGCCACCGCCCGAAGATCTTTGGGCGAAAATGGTCGGTCGCGGAGATCGAACGGGCCGCCGCCAATTCGGGCGAAGCCTCCCCCCTGGCCGGGGCCGTCGTCTTTCTCGGCTTTGACGAGGAGGTGGACGGAAAGCCGACCACCCACGGAGCGACGGAGCCGGGCATGTTCCTCCACGGGACCGCTCTGCACGATCTCAAGCACCGCAGCGCGATTCGCCCGGCCCCGTTTGGTCTCGATCTTGCGATCCTGCTTGTCACCGCCCTGCTCGCGGCCTGCACCTTTTCCCGGGCGACTCGAAAGCGGTGGCTGATTCTCGTCTCGGTCGCGGGAGTCGGCGGCATCTTCGCGGCGGGCTGGGGATCGATCTGGTTTCTCCATCTCCTCCCGGCTGCGATCTCGGCTGCGGCACTCTGGAGTTTTGCCGTCGTTCTGGAAGTTGGCCGACGTTGGATTTTCGAGGCGCGCGAGCGCACCCGCCGCGATGCGATGCTCGGCTTCTATTTCTCTCCCGCCGTACTCAGGCAGGTGATGCAGGATCTCGACATGATCCGGCCGCGCGGTGGTCAGGTCGCCGTGCTCCTCAGCGACATGAGAGGCTTCACGACCCTCTGCGAAAGCGGGCGGGTCGAACGTGTCTTCGAATTGCTCAACCGTCTCTTTGCGATCGAGACCGACGCCGCTCTCCGCGAGAACGGCAGCCTCGCCCGATTTGCGGGCGACCAGTTCCTCGCCTATTGGGGGGCACCCGAGCCCTGCGATGACGCGGCTGCCCGCGCCCTGCGTGCGGCCCTCGAGATTCAGGATGTCCTCCGCGCTCGCCGGGAAAGTGGCACTGCCGACGATCTCGACGCATGGCTCCACATCGGCATCGGCCTGCACTACGGGCGCGGACTCGTCGGACACGTCGGCTCACGGTCCTACCGCGACTACAATCTCGTCGGGGATACCGTCAATACGACCGCCCGCATCGAGAGCCTGACAAAGCACTACGCGGCCGCCGTCCTCGCGAGCGGCGAGTTTGTCGCCGCGCTCGCCCGGAGGCCCGTCACCCTGCTCCTCGACCGCGTTCAGGTAAAGGGGCGCTCGAGCGCCACTGAGTTGCATGCCGTCTTTTCCGAATCGGATGATCCCGGTGAGGAGGGCCGCATCTCGTGGTCGCGAGCCTTTGCCGCATACGAACAGCGCGATTTTGCGGGTGCTGCGGATGCTTTCGCCACACTGACAGATCACCCACATGCCACGCTGTCCACTTCGGCAGGATTGCTGCGAACGCGCTGCGCGGCCTTTGCCGAGACCCCGCCCGCCGACTGGAACGGGGTCTGCGAACTGACTTCGAAATGATCCCCCGAACGGGGATTGGAGAGGGTATGAGGCAGGACGCTACCCTCTTGTGTGTGCATGTCCCGCCCCTTCTGCGAGGGCCCCCTGCGATGCCCTCCCCTGCGGGAAAACCAGGCAGCACCTCGCGTGGCTCAATCCGAGGAGCGAGCCACGGTCTCGCAGCCCTTGATATCGAGTTTGCCCGAGGCCAGGATCGGGATCTCGGAGACATCGATGATCTTCTTCGGGATCCAGAGAGCGGGAATGCCATCCTCGCACAGCTTTCCGCGCAAGGCCTGTAGATCAATGTCAGGATTGGAACTGAGGAGGACGAGAGCCTCTCCTTTCGCCTCATCCGGAACGCCGACAATGGCGATGCGGCGTTCGTCCTCGGCGTGACCGAGAGCCTTGTTGATGAGATCTTCCACCGTCTCGTGAGGCACCATCTCGCCGCCGATTTTGGAAAAGCGCGAGAGCCGTCCCTCGATGTAGAGGAAGCCATCTTCGTCGACACGGCCCAGGTCGCCGGTCTTGAACCAGCCGTTTTTCATGACTGCGGCGGTCTTTTCGGGCTGATCGAGGTATCCTTCGAAGATGTTGGCCCCTCTCAGCCAGATCATGCCGCTTTGATGCAGGGGGAGGGGTTCGTTTGTGTCGGGATCGGTGATGCGCACGGCAATGCCGGGAATGAAGAGGCCGACAGAGCCGAGGCGTCGGTTCGGCAGAACGGGCCCCCGCGATCCTGGGGGCTGCACCGGGTCGGGCAGGTTTACGTTTGTCGCGGGCGAGGTTTCGGTGAGCCCGTATCCCTCGAGGACCGGTTTCCCGAAGCGTTCTTCAAAGGCTTCGGCAACCTTTTTGGGCAATTTCTCGGCACCGGTGACGACGTACTTGAGCGAGGCAAGTTGCTCCCGGGTAGCTTTTCGGAGGTAGCCTCGGAGAAAGGTGGGCGTGGTGATGAGCAGGTTCACGGAATAGTCCGCGATCAACTCGGAGAGCTTCGCGACCTCGAGCGGACTCGGGTAGGTGACGAGGTTGACGCCTTCGATCATCGGATACCAGAGGGTCACGGTGCAGCCGAAGCTGTGAAAGAGCGGGAGGCAGCCGAGGATCTTGTCGATGGAATGCAGATCGATGCGTGCACCGAACTGATTCACGTTGGCTAGGAGGTTGCGGTGAGAGAGGACGACTCCCTTCGGATCGCCGGAACTCCCGCTCGTGAAGAGCAGAACGGCCTCTTCTGAGCCGCCCTTTCTCGGGATCTTCAGAATCGAAGCAAGCCATCCCACCGGGAGAATCTTCGAGAGGGCAAGCCAGAGACCGATGCGGGACTTCAGCGGCGGGAGGACTCGATCGAGCAGCAGCAACTGTTTGTTCGGCGGCCAGGGAAAGGATCCCATTTTGCGCACAAAGGGATCGGCCGTAATGAATTTGTCGAGTCCGGCCTGGTCGATGCAGGACGCGATGGCTTTCTCTCCGGCGGTGAAGTTCAGGTTCACCGGAATCTTGCCCGCGAGGAGGGCGGCAAGGTTGGCGAGGATGCCACCTT